>NZ_WMLF01000058.1 GCF_014156695.1 Streptomyces durbertensis
AGCCCCAGGTGCTCGAGCGGATGGAGGCCGCGTCCCGCCGGTGAGCTCACAGCTGACCGCCCCGGACGTGGTCGGATCGACACGACCGGGGCCGGGAGAAAGGGAGGCGGGCGGCACCCGTGAGGGTCGCCGCCCGCCTCTGTCCGGCCCTGGGCCGGCCCGAGCTCGTCGGTGTCGGACGCCGGGCGTCCGCCAGGTCAGCGTTCTCCGTCGCCCGCCGTGACGGGGCTGGCGGTGAGCCGCTCGGTCTCGTCCTGTATCTCTGCGGCGATCTTCTTGAGTTCTGGCTCGAACTTGCGACCGTGGTGGGCGCAGAACAGGAGCTCTCCGCCGGTGGCCAGTACAACGCGCAGGTACGCCTGGGCGCCGCAACGGTCACAGCGGTCGGCCGCCGTCAGCGGGCTCGCGGGGGTCAGAACAGTAGTCACGTCGCCTCTTCTCTAGCTCGACGAGCTGTCGTACCAGGGTCAACATCCAACCAGTCCGGAAATGTTCCCGCTCCGGACTTTTCCTCGGAAGTCGCCTTCGCGGTCGGTCGAACGTTGCCGGTTGGCGGCGAATGAGCCGTAGTGCTTGGTGTGGTGCTGGTCGGTGTCGCAGGTCGGTCCAGTTGTCGCCTCCGAGCCGCTGTTTGCCGCTCGTTGATGAGGACGTGCCCGGAGCCTAAACGGTTCATGCCTCGAAGGGAACGTGATGTACACGTCACCCCCTCGGAGTATCGAACTGTTGCTCGAATCCGGGCTAGCATATGTTTACCCGAGGGTGGCGTCTCACCAGCTCCCGCAAGGGTCGGTACCCTCTGAGCGGCAGCATGCCACCCCAGTGAATTCAGCGAGGAGCGAACCGCGTGACCGCCCAGACGTCTGTGCCGTCGTCCACCGCACTGCTGACCGGAGCGGACCGGGACAGCTCCAACTACACCGCGCGGCACCTGCTCGTCCTCGAGGGGCTCGACGCGGTCCGCAAGCGCCCCGGCATGTACATCGGGTCCACGGACAGCCGTGGTCTGATGCACTGCCTGTGGGAGATCATCGACAACTCCGTCGACGAGGCCCTGGGCGGCCACTGCGACGACATCGAGGTGATCCTCCACCACGACGGCTCGGTCGAGGTGCGGGACAACGGCCGCGGCATCCCGGTGGACGTCGAGCCGAAGACGGGCCTGTCGGGCGTCGAGGTCGTGATGACCAAGCTGCACGCGGGCGGCAAGTTCGGCGGCGGCTCGTACGCGGCCTCCGGCGGTCTGCACGGTGTCGGCGCCTCGGTGGTGAACGCGCTCTCCGCCCGGCTGGACGTCGAGGTCGACCGCAACGGCCGCACGCACTCCATCAGCTTCCGCCGCGGCGTGCCCGGGATCTTCACCGAGTCCGGGCCGGACGCGCCGTTCGACCCGTCCGGTGGCCTGCTCAAGGGCAAGAAGGTCCCGAAGACGCGGACCGGCACCCGGGTCCGCTACTGGGCGGACCGGCAGATCTTCCTCAAGGACGCCGCGCTCTCGCTCGACACGCTGCACGCCCGCGCCCGTCAGACCGCCTTCCTGGTGCCGGGCCTGACGATAACGGTCCGCGACGAGAGGTCTGCGGAGGGTGCGGAGTCGGCGGTCGAGGTGTTCCGCTACGACGGCGGCATCAGCGAGTTCTGCGAGTACCTGGCGCCCGACCGGGCGATCTGCGACGTGCTGCGCCTCCAGGGCAAGGGCACGTTCAAGGAGACGGTCCCGGTGCTCGACGACCGGGGCCACATGATCCCCTCGGAGGTCACCAGGGAGCTGGGCGTCGACATCGCCCTGCGCTGGGGCACCGGCTACGACAGCGCGGTCAGGTCGTTTGTCAACATCATCGCCACGCCCAAGGGCGGTACCCACGTCGCCGGCTTCGAGCGCGCCGTGACACGCACGGTCAACGAGGTGCTGCGGTCGAGCAAGCTGCTGCGGGTGGCCGAGGACGACATCGTCAAGGACGACGCCCTGGAGGGGCTGACGGCGGTCGTGACGGTCCGGCTCGCCGAGCCGCAGTTCGAGGGCCAGACCAAGGAGGTGCTCGGCACCTCGGCGGCCTCCCGGATCGTGGCCCAGGTGGTCGCCAGGGAGCTGAAGGCGTTCCTGACCTCCACCAAGCGGGACGACAAGCAGCAGGCGCGCGCGGTGCTGGAGAAGGCGGTGTCGGCGGCTCGGACGCGCATCGCGGCCCGTCAGCACAAGGAGGCCCAGCGGCGGAAGACGGCGCTGGAGTCCTCCTCGCTGCCCGCCAAGCTCGCCGACTGCCGCAGCGACGACGTGGAGCGCAGCGAGCTGTTCATCGTCGAGGGGGACTCCGCCCTCGGTACGGCGAAGCTGGCGCGCAACTCGGAGTTCCAGGCGCTGCTGCCGATCCGCGGCAAGATCCTCAACGTCCAGAAGTCCTCGGTGTCGGACATGCTGAAGAACGCCGAGTGCGGCGCGATCATCCAGGTGATAGGAGCGGGCTCGGGGCGGACGTTCGACATCGACCAGGCGCGCTACGGGAAGGTCATCTTCCTGGCCGACGCCGACGTGGACGGTGCCCACATCCGCTGTCTGCTGCTCACGCTCTTCCAGCGCTACATGCGGCCGATGGTCGAGCAGGGCAGGGTCTTCTCCGCCGTGCCGCCGCTGCACCGCATCGAGCTGGTGAATCCGCGCAAGGGCCAGGACAAGTACATCTACACGTACTCGGACAGCGAGTTGCGGCAGACCCTGCTCGAACTGCGCGGTGAGGGAGTGCGTTTCAAGGACTCCATCCAGCGCTACAAGGGTCTGGGCGAGATGGACGCCGACCAGCTCGCGGAGACGACGATGGACCCGCGCCGCCGCACGCTGCGCCGGATCAACATCAGCGACCTGGAGGCCGCGGAGAAGGCGTTCGACCTGCTCATGGGCAACGAGGTGGCGCCGCGCAAGGAGTTCATCACGACCTCCGCCGCGACGCTGGATCGTTCCCGCATCGACGTGTGAGCCACGCCGAAGGGCTCCGTCGCGGCGTCCGGCCGGTGCCGGCCCGGTACCGCAAGAAGAGCGTCACCTGATGGGGTGAAGTGCACGGAAGGCCCCTTGCGCGCACTTCGCCCCCCGCCATCCTGGTGCTCCGGCAAAGCGGACAACCCCGTCCGCATCGCCGCGGCAAGGAGGGTTCGGGTGACTTTCGGGTGACGCAGCACGGTACGTACGGTGGCACGCGCCCCCCGGAACCCCGGGGCGCGTTCGGCTTCGACCCCTGGTACGACGAGCTGGCCTCGGGGCGGGAGGGGTGGCTGCCGGTCGCGCCGCCGCCGGGGGGTGTTCCCGAGTCCCGCAGGAACGGTCCTGCGTACGACGAGGCGGGGGCGATCTACCTCGCGGTGCAGCGCAGCCCCGAGTTCCAGGAGGTACGACGCCGGCACCGCCGCTTTGTCTTCCCCGCGACGGTCGCGTTCCTCGGCTGGTACCTGCTGTACATCGTCACCGCCACCGCCGCGCCCGAGCTGATGGCGCGCCCGGTGGGCGCCGGGCCGGTCAACGTCGGCATGCTCGCCGGGCTGGGCCAGTTCGCCAGCACCGCCCTGCTGACCTGGCTGTACGTGAACCGCGCCCGCCGGCGCTGGGACAAGGAGGCGTTCGACCTCCGCTGGGACACCCAGCTGCGCACCCGGGGAGCGGCCAGATGAGTCTCACCTGGAACCACCAGACGCTCGCGCTGGTCCTGTTCAGCGCGTTCATCGCGCTCACCCTCGCGATCACCACCTGGGCCAGCCGCCGCAGGCAGGGCTCACCCGAGGAGTTCTACGCCGGCGGCCGGCTCTTCTCCCCGGCCGAGAACGGCTTCGCGATCGCGGGTGACTACATGTCCGCCGCGTCCTTCCTCGGCATCTCCGGGCTGATCGCGCTCTACGGCTACGACGGCATGGTCTACTCCGTCGGCTTCCTGGTTGCCTGGCTGCTCGTGCTGCTGCTCGCGGCCGAACTGGTCCGCAACTGCGGCCGCTTCACCCTCGCCGACGTGCTGGTCACCCGGCTGCGGGAGCGTCCCGTCCGGATCGCCACGGGCACCTCGTCGGTGGTCGTCTCGGTGCTCTACCTGGTCGCCCAGATGGTCGGCGCGGGCACGCTCGTGGCGCTGCTGCTCGGCTCCGCCGACTCGGCGGTGCGCACCTGGGCGGTGGTGGCCGTGGGCGCGCTGATGGTGGTCTACGTCTCCTGCGGCGGTATGCGCGCCACCACCTGGATCCAGATCGTCAAGGCGTTCCTGCTGATGGGCGGCGCGGTCGCGCTGACCGTCCTCGTCCTGCTGCGTTTCGGCGGCGACCCGATCTCCCTCCTGTCGGACGCCGCCGAACGGAGCGGGAGGGGCGAGGACTTCCTCGCGCCGGGCCTGCTCTTCGGCGAGAACCTGGTCTCGCGGCTGGACTTCATCAGCCTCGGCATCGCCCTGGTCCTGGGCACGGCCGGGCTGCCGCACATCCTCTCCCGTTTCTACACGGTGCCCACGGCGAGGGCCGCGCGCCGCTCGGTGGTCTGGGCGATCGGTCTGATCGGCAGCTTCTACCTGATGACGATCGTGCTCGGGTTCGGGGCGGCGGCGCTGCTGGGCAGCGACACCATCCGCGCGGACAACGCCGCGGGCAACACGGCCGTACCGCTGCTCGCCCAGTACCTCGGCGGAGGCGCCGGCACCACCGGGGGAACGGTCCTGTTCGCCGTCGTCGCGGCCATCGCCTTCGCGACCATCCTGGCCGTGGTCGCCGGCATCACGCTGGCCTCCTCCGCCGCCATCGCGCACGACCTGTACGCCTCGTTCGCCCGCCGCCGGGCGGACCGCCCGGTGCGCGAGGTGGCGGTCGCCCGCGTCGCCGCGGTGGGCATCGGCGCGGTGGCGATCGGGCTGGGGCTGCTCGCCCAGAACCTCAACGTCGCGTTCCTCGTCGGGCTGGCGTTCGCGGTCGCGGCCTCGGCCAACCTGCCCGTGCTGCTGTTCACGCTGTTCTGGCGGCGGTTCACCACCCGGGGCGCCCTATGGTCGGTGTACGGCGGACTGGTCCCGGCGGTGGTGCTGGTGGTCCTCTCGCCGGTGGTGTCCGGCAGCCCGGAGGCGATCTTCCCCGGGCTGGACTTCGCGGTCTTCCCGCTCCAGAACCCGGGCGTGGTCTCCATCCCGCTCGGCTTCCTCGCGGGCTGGCTCGGCACGATCGGCGACCGGACCGGCGCCGACGTGACCCGCCACGCGGAGACCGAGGTGCGCGCCCTCACCGGGGCGGGCGCGGCGTGAGCCTTGTCAGCGCGTCACCTCGGGGAGTGCTCAGCCGCAGGTGCCGTCCAGCGCGGTGACGGCGGTGACCGTCATCCGCGGCTGCCGGCCGAGCGCGGCGCCGCAGCTCGCGGGGCTCGCCGGCGCCGTCAGGTCGGCCACGACGTTCACCCGCCAGGCCCGGCCGTCCCGGTGCCGGACGGGTACCGCCCAGCCCTCCTCCGGGGTCTCCGCGTGGCTGACGGCCAGCGCCTCCCCGACGGTCAGCGCGTCCGGGTCGCTCTCACCGGTCAGCTCGCGGACGGCGAGTTCGGCGGCCTGGCCCTGCCTCTCCCAGGTGGAGCGACCACGGCAGTTGTCGGTGACCACACGGCCCTCGGCGAGCGAGTGCAACACCTCCTTCACCCTCGGCGCGTCGGCCCGGCCGTAGGCGTAGCCGTGCGGCAGCACCAGCAGCGTCGGTGAGAAGCGGTGACCGCCGATGTGGGTGACCTCCCAGACGGCCGGGTGCGAGGCGGCCAGTTCGGCGGCGAGCGGGCGGCCGAGCACCGCGCAGCAGCGGTCCCGCTTGCCGTTGGTGCACACCAGGACCAACGGCTCTCCCCCGTACGGGACGCCGAAGCCCTGGTGGTCGCCGTCGGCCAGCGCGGCCATGTCCAGCTCCAGCAGTTCCCGGAGACTTCCGGGCCTCGCGACCCGCAGCCAGCCGGCGCCCGGCGCGGTGTGCGCGGCGAAGACGGTAGGCCGACGGGCCTGGCGGGGGGTGTCCGCGTGCCGCCCGGGGCGGCGGACAAGCGCGACACGCGTGCCGGTCCGCTCGGTCGCGCCGGCGAGCGCACGGCCGACCGACCGGTCGAGCCGGCTCTCGGCGAGGGCGTCGGAGCCCCACGGACCCGGCTGCTCGACCAGCAGCCAGGTCCTCGCGGTCGCCGCCGTGGCGGCCAGCGGTTCGGCCAGCTCCTGGGAGGCTGTGGTGCAGGTGGTCACGTAGGCGACCCTAACCTCATATAGCATCACCGCCACCGCGACCCGGACCCCGCGGCGGCGGCACACACCAGGAGGAGACACCTTGCGCACCCGGCCGATCCCGGTCATCGTCATCGCCGGCTTCCTCGGATCGGGGAAGACGACGCTGCTCAACCACCTGCTGCGCAACCGGGACGGGGTGCGCATCGGCGCGATCGTCAACGACTTCGGCGGCATCGAGATCGACGCGATGGCGGTCGCCGGGCAGGTCGACTCGATGGTCTCGTTGGGCGACGGCTGCCTGTGCTGCGCGGTGGACACCGAGGACCTGGACGACGTCCTCGACAAGCTCGCCCGGCCGTCGGCGGGCATCGACCTGATCGTGATCGAGGCGAGCGGGCTGGCCGAGCCGGAGACGCTGATCCGCATGCTGCTGGCGAGCCGGGACCGGCGCATCGTCTACGGCGGCCTGCTGGAGGTGGTGGACGCCGCCGAGTTCGAGGCGACGCGGGCGCGCCACCCGGAGCTGGACCGCCATCTGCGGGTCGCCGACCTCATCGTGCTCAACAAGACGGACCGGGTGGTCGACGAGCGCCGCCGGGCGCTGCTCGCGGAGATCAACACGCTGGCGCCGGGCACCCCCGCCGTGGCCGCCGCGCACGGCCGCGTCGACCCGGGGCTGTTCTTCGACCGGGACGGCGAGGCGGCCGAGCGGGACGGCATCCGGCAGCTGACCTTCGAGGACCTGCTGCGGGAGACCGCAGAGGACGAGCACGGCCACGAGCACGCGCACACCGCCTACCAGAGCGTCGAGTTCGTGAGCGGGGAACCGCTCAACCCGCGCCGCTTCATGTCCTTCCTGGACCGCAGGCCGGCCGGCCTCTACCGGATGAAGGGCGTCGTCCGCTTCTCCGGAGCCGGTGGGGCCCAGCGCTGGCCGGTGCACGCGGTCGGCGGTTTCCTGCGCTTCTACCCCGAGCCGTGGGGGGCGGGGGAGGAGCGCCTCACCCAACTGGTGCTGATCGGCACCGGTCTGGACGCTGAGGCGCTGCGGGAGGAACTGGCCGGCTGCGTCCAGACCGGAGAGGCCGGAGAGGTGGACCACGACGAGAGCGCCCTGTGGGGCGTGCTGCGCTACGTCGACGATCCGGAGGCGGACGCGGAAGCGGACCCGGAAGCCGAACCGGAGACCGACGCCGACAGCCAGCCGCACGACCCGGAGGCCGACCTCGGCGGTCCTTACGGCACCGGCGTCGGCCCGCGGACGCCGTCGTTCTGACAGCCGCGGGAAACGCCCTCGGGCCGGGCTCCGCACGTGGCGGAACGCGGCCCGAGGGCGTTTCCCGAAAGGGGCGGCTCGCCGGCTACAGCGCGCCGGACACCACCGCGACCTGCTTCTTCATCGGGCTGCCCGAGCCGTCCCGGCGCGGGTCGGGTTCGGGCAGCTCGGCCGGCGCGCCCGTCCTGGTCGCGGCGCGGGCGGGCAGGGTGCCGGCCCAGGCGAAGACCAGGCAGTCCTCGCCCTTGAGGAGCCGCTGGCACCGCACGCCGCCGGTGGCCCGGCCCTTGCGCGGGTACTGGTCGAACGGCGTCAGCTTGGCGGTGGTCGCGGCGGCGCCGGTGAGCGTGCCGCAGCTTCCGGCGACAGTGAACACCCCGGCGTCGGCGGCCGGGTCGACGGCGGCGAAGAAGATCACCTTGGCGTCGCCGCCCAGTTTGACGCCCGCCACCCCGCCGGCCGGTCGGCCCTGCGGGCGCACCTGGGAGGCGGGGAAGCGCAGCAGCTGGGCCTCGTCGGTGATGAAGACCAGGTCCTCCTCGCCGGTGCGCAGCTCGACGGCGCCGACGATCCGGTCACCGTCCTTGAGGGAGATGACCTCCAACTCCTCCTTGTTGGCCGGGTAGTCCGGCACCACCCGCTTGACGACGCCCTGTTCGGTGCCGAGCGCGAGACCGGGGGAGGACTCGTCGAGTGTGGTCAGGCACAGCAGCCGCTCGTCGTCAGCGAGTGTCAGGAACTCCGACACCTCCGCGCCGCCGGCCACGCTGGGCAGCGCGGAGGCGGCGAGCTGCGGCAGGTCGACCACCGGCACCCGCAGCAGCCGCCCGGCCGACGTCACCGCGCCGACCTCGCCCCTGGTCGTGGCGGGCACGGCGGAGACGATCACGTCGTGCTTGGCCCGGCCGCCGCCGGAGGGCGCCGCGGCGTCGCCGTCGACGCGTCCGAGCAGCCCGGTGGCGGACAGCAGCACCCGGCAGGGAGCGTCCTCGACCTCCAACGGCACCGCGGCGACCGGGCTGTCGGCGGACTCCAGCAGCACCGTGCGGCGGGGCGTGGAGTACTTCTTGGCCACCGCGGCCAGCTCGGAGCTGACCAGCTTCCGCAGCTCGGTGTCGGAGTCCAGGATGCGGGTCAGCTCCTCGATCTCCTCGCCGAGCCGGTCGCGTTCGGCCTCCAGCTCCAGCCGGTCGAAGCGGGTGAGCCGCCGCAGCGGGGTGTCGAGGATGTACTGGGTCTGCACCTCGGAGAGCCCGAAGCGCGCCATCAGGCTCTGCTTGGCGGCGGCGGCGTTCTCGCTGCCGCGGATCAGGGCGATGACCTCGTCGATGTCGATCAGCGCGACCAGCAGGCCCTCCACGAGGTGGAGCCGGTCGGCGCGCTTGCTCCGGCGGAAGGAGCTGCGCCTGCGGACCACTTCGAAGCGGTGGTCGACGTAGACCTCCAGCAGCTCCTTGAGGCCGAGGGTCAGCGGCTGGCCGTCCACCAGGGCCACGTTGTTGATGCCGAAGGACTCCTCCATCGGCGTCAGCTTGTAGAGCTGCTCCAGCACCGCCTCGGGGTGGAAGCCGTTCTTGATCTCGATGACCAGCCGCAGTCCGTGCGCCCGGTCGGTGAGGTCCTTGACGTCGGAGATGCCCTGCAGCTTCTTGGCGTTGACCAGGTCCTTGATCTTCGAGATGACCTTCTCGGGGCCTACGGTGAAGGGCAGTTCGGTGACGACGATGCCCTTGCGGCGCGTGCTGACCTGCTCCACCGAGGTGGTGGCGCGGATCCGGAACGTGCCGCGTCCCTTGGCGTAGGCGTCCCGCACGCCGGAGAGCCCGACGATCTGACCGCCGGTGGGCAGGTCGGGTCCCGGCACGTGGCGCATCAGCGTCTCGAGGTCGGCGCCCGGGTGCTTGACGAGGTGCCGGGCGGCGGCGACTACCTCCCCGAGGTTGTGCGGCGGCATGTTGGTGGCCATGCCGACGGCGATCCCGGAGGCGCCGTTGACCAGCAGGTTGGGGTAGGCGGCGGGCAGCGCCACCGGCTCCTGCTCGCTGCCGTCGTAGTTCGGCGCGAAGTCGACGGTGTCCTCTTCGATGGACTCGACCATCAGCCCGGCGGCCGGCGCCGTGCGGCACTCGGTGTACCGCATGGCGGCGGGCGGGTCGTCGTTGCCGAGCGAGCCGAAGTTGCCGTGGCCGTCGACGAGCGGGAGGCGCATCGAGAAGGGCTGCGCCATCCGCACCAGGGCGTCGTAGATCGCGCTGTCGCCGTGCGGGTGGAGCTTGCCCATCACCTCGCCGACGACGCGGGCGCACTTGACGTGCGCCCGTTCGGGGCGCAGTCCCATCTCGTGCATCTGGTAGAGGATGCGGCGGTGCACCGGCTTCATCCCGTCGCGGGCGTCGGGCAGCGCACGCGAGTAGATCACCGAGTAGGCGTACTCGAGGAAGGACCCCTGCATCTCGTCGACGACGTCGATGTCGAGGATGCGCTCCTCGAACGGCTCCGGCGGCGGGGTCTTCGTACTGCGGCGGGCCATCGTGGCTGCGGCTCCTTCGGATCCGTACGGGCTGCGGGGTCGGTCGCCGACCATTGTGGACCCACCCGCCGACAGCCCGGCGCCCGACCCACGCGGCGCGCGCCGTCAACCCGGTGGCGGAAGCCCCCGGGAACTTGGCGGGCGAGCCGCGCGGTTGCATAGAGTGACAGCAACCGCCCGTCGCCAACCGAAGGGACTCTCCGCCCATGGGTCACACGGCCACACCTCCATCGGCCACAGGAGGGCTGACGGCCACCGAGCACCGGTTGTCCAACGGCCTGCGTGTGGTGCTCTCCGAGGACCACCAGACGCCCGTGGCAGCGGTATGTCTGTGGTACGACGTCGGTTCCCGCCACGAGGTGAAGGGCCGCACCGGACTGGCCCACCTCTTCGAGCACCTGATGTTCCAGGGGTCCGCCCAGGTCCCCGGCAACGGCCACTTCGAACTCGTCCAGGGCGCCGGCGGCTCGCTCAACGGCACCACGAGCTTCGAGCGCACCAACTACTTCGAGACGATGCCGGCCCACCAGTTGGAGCTGGCGCTGTGGTTGGAGGCGGACCGGATGGGTTCGCTGCTCGCCGCGCTGGACGAGGAGTCGCTGGAGAACCAGCGCGACGTGGTGAAGAACGAGCGCCGCCAGCGCTACGACAACGTGCCCTACGGCACGGCGTTCGAGAAGCTCACCGCGATGGTCTTCCCGGACGGCCACCCCTACCACCACACCCCGATCGGCTCGATGGCCGACCTGGACGCCGCCTCCCTGGAGGACGCGCGCACCTTCTTCCGGACCTACTACGCGCCCAACAACGCGGTGCTCGCGGTCGTCGGCGACATCGATCCCGAGCAGACGCTTCTGTGGGTGGAGAAGTACTTCGGCTCGATCCCCGGCCACGACGGCAAGCAGCCGCCGCGCGACGGCACCCTGCCCGAGGTGATCGGCGAGGAGCTGCGGCAGGTCGTGCGGGAGGAGGTGCCCTCGCCCGCGCTGATGTCGGTCTACCGGCTTCCGCACGACGGCACCCGGGAGGCGGACGCCGCCGACCTGGCGCTGACCGTGCTCGGCGGCGGCGAGTCCAGCCGCCTCTACAACCGGCTGGTGCGCCGCGACCGGCTCGCGGTCACGGCCGGGTTCGGCATGCTGCGGCTGGCCGGCGCGCCCTCGATGGGCTGGCTGGACGTGAAGACGTCGGGGGACGCGCGGATCGCCGACATCGAGGCGGCGGTCGACGAGGAGCTGGCACGCTTCGCCGAGGAGGGCCCGACCGCCGAGGAGATGGAACGCGCCCAGGCGCAGTTGGAGCGCGAATGGCTCGACCGGCTGGCGACGGTCGGCGGCCGGGCGGACGAACTCTGCCGCTTCGCCGTGCTGTTCGGCGACCCGCAGCTGGCGCTCACCGCTGTCCAGCGGGTGCTGGAGGTCACCGCGGAGGAGGTGCGGGAGGTCGCCGCCGCCAGGCTGCGCGGCGACAACCGGGCCGTGCTGGTCTACGAGCCGACCGGGCCGGAGCAGCCGCTGGCCGAACCGGGTTCGGCCGAGGAGTCGGAGCCGGTCGAGGCCGCGACAGTGGAGTCCGCGCCGCCGGCGCGGGCCGGGCAGGACGCGCAGGAAGGTAGCAGCAAGTGAGCGACGTCGTCCCCGCGATGGACTTCCATCCGCAGCCCACCGCCGGGCAGCCCCGGCCCTGGGACTTCCCCGCGCCCGAGCGCGGCGCGCTGCCCAACGGGCTGACCGTGCTGCGCAGGCACCGGCCGGGCCAGCGGGTCATCGCCGTCGAGGTGTGCGTGAACGCGCCGCTGGAGGCGGAACCGGCCGGCCTGGACGGCGTGGCCACGATCATGGCGCGGGCGCTGTCGGAGGGCACCGACAAGCACACCGCCGAGGAGTTCGCCGCCGAGCTGGAGCGGTGCGGCGCCACGCTCGACGCGCACGCCGACCACCCCGGCGTCCGGGTCTCGCTGGAGGTGCCGGCGTCCCGGCTGCGACCGGCCCTCGGGCTGCTCGCGGACGCGCTGCGCGCGCCCGCCTTCCCGGACGCCGAGGTGGAGCGCCTGGTGCGCAACCGCCTCGACGAGATCCCGCACGAGCTGGCCAACCCGGCCAGGCGCGCGGCGATCGCGCTGTCCGGGGCGCTCTTCCCGGCCGGCACCCGGGTCTCCCGGCCCCGCCAGGGCACGGCAGAGACGGTCGAGCGGATCGACGCGGCCTCGGTGCGCGCCTTCTACGAGGCACACGTGCGGCCGGCGACCTCCACGCTGGTGATCGTCGGCGACTTCGACGGGATCGACGTGGACGCGGCCCTCGCGGACACGGTCGGCGCGTGGACGGGCGCCCCGGCCCAGCCGTTCCGGGTGACGCCGATCACCGCCGACGACACCGGCCGTGTGGTCGTCGTCGACCGGCCGGGCGCGGTGCAGACCCAGGTGCACATCGGCCGGATCGGCCCGGACCGGCACGACCGGGTCTGGCCGGCCCAGCTGCTCGGGGTGTACTGCCTCGGCGGCACGCTGACCTCCCGGCTGGACCGGGTGCTGCGCGAGGAGAAGGGCTACACCTACGGCGTGCGCGCCTACGGCCACGTGCTGCGCTCGGCGCCCGACGGCAGCGGCGCGGCCCTGCTGGTCATCTCCGGTTCGGTGGCCACGGAGGTCACCGGCCCCGCGCTGACGGACCTGTGGCAGGTACTGCGCACGGTCGCCGCCGAGGGGCTGACCGACGAGGAGCGCGACTTCGCCGTGCAGAACCTGGTGGGTGTGGCGCCGCTGCGCTACGAGACGGCGGCCGCGGTGGCGAACACCCTCGCCGACCAGGTCGAGCAGCAGCTGCCGGACGACTACCAGGCAGGCATGTACACGCGGCTCGCCGAGACCGGCACGGTGGAGGCCACCGCCGCGGCCGTCAGCGCCTTCCCGTCGGACCGCCTGGTGACGGTGCTGGTGGGCGACGCGGAGAAGATCGCCGAGGAGGTGCGCGGGCTCGGCATCGGAGAGGTGACCGTCCTGTCCGGCCAGTAGCACCCCCGCCGGGCGCGGGCGCCCGGTCCGGTATTCCCCCAGGTCCCCTGGTTGTGGCTGGTCCCACAACCAGGGGACCTACTATGTCCGATTTGTCACCTCCGCGAGGGGCTTCGGTGTGGCCTGTGCGACAAATGACCGGATCTGATTGCCACATCCCAGATGTCCCGTTTAGCTTCGGTGGTCGCTGCACGTCTGAAGTGCCCGCAACCGCGGCCGACGTGCGCAATCGCCGAGTCCCCGTGTTGGGGGAGCCGGGGACCCATGTGAAGTCCTTGGGGTGAATCGGGCCTGCCCAGGCGTGCCCGTAGGAGACCTTCCTGCTCCGAACCCGTCAGCTAACCCGGTAGGCGAGAAGGAAGGAAAGGAGCACGCCTGCATGGCGTTCACCCGTGCCCTCGCCAAGTACCGTCCCACCCGCCGCACCGCTCGCGGAGCCGGCGCCGCCGGCGCCGCACTCCTCGCGGCGACCCTTGTGGGACCGCTGGCCAGCCCCGCTGCCGCCGTTGTGGTCGCCGCGGCCGGACACGAGACCGGACTGACCCAGGCGATGGCGGTCAGCGGACCGCTCGCCCAGCGCGTAGGCCACCAGGCCGACAACCAGCAGAAGGCCGCCGACGCCAAGCAGGCCGCGGCCGTCAAGGCCGCCGCCGAGGCCAAGAAGGCCGCCCAGGCCAAGGCCGCGGCGGAGGCGAAGAAGGCCGCCGAGGCGAAGAAGGCCGCGGAGGCGAAGAAGGCAGCCGAGGCCCGCAAGGCGGAGGCCGCCCGTAAGGCCGAGGTGAAGCGCAACGCCGAGGCGAAGCGCAAGGCGGACGCCGAGCGCGCCGCCGCCAAGAAGCGCGCGGCCCGTAGCGCGCCGCGTGTCAGCCCCAACGCCTTCGTGAACCCGATCGCCGGCGGCAAGGTGACCACGCAGTACCGTTCCGGCGGCGCCATGTGGTCCTCCGGCAAGCACAGCGGCATCGACTTCGCCGCGCCCGCCGGTACCCCGGTGAAGTCCGTCGGCTCCGGCACCGTCGTCACCGCCGGCTGGGGCGGCGCCTACGGCAACAACATCGTCGTCCGGCACGCCGACGGCCGGTACACCCAGTACGGCCACCTGCTGTCGATGAACGTGTCGGTCGGCCAGAAGGTCGGTTCCGGCCAGCAGATCGGCCGCGTCGGCTCCACCGGCAACTCCACCGGCCCGCACCTGCACTTCGAGGCCCGGACCGCCCCCGGCTACGGCTCCGACATCAACCCGCTCGCCTACCTGCGCGGCAAGGGCGTCGGCCTGTGACCCGCTGACCACCAGCACCACCCCCCACCGAGGACCCCGGCGTGCCACGCCGGGGTCTTCGTGTCGCCTGCGGCGGCCGGCGGCCGCGGGAGATCGACCGAGAGTGTTCTGTGGGCGGTTTTCCGTCTCGTTTTCCGTGCGGCATCGGAATTACGGTGCCGGTGGCATACAGTTCCTTCCAGCGAGCTTCCAGAACACGGGGGAAAGGCCGGAGGGTCGAGCATGCGAATTTCCGCGCACACGGTGTGCACAGCGGTACGGGACGACATCGTCTCCGGTGTGTTCCCGCCGGGTGCGCGGCTTACCGAGGAGCATCTGGCCCGCCGGTACGGTGTTTCCCGGGTGCCTGTGCGGGAGGCGCTGCGCACGCTGGAGTCGGAGGGCTTTGTCACGACCCGGCGGCACGCCGGGGCCTGTGTGGCCGAGCCCACCGAGCAGGAGGCCGCCGACCTGCTGGAGATCCGCGCGCTGCTGGAGCCCCTGGGTGCCGCGCGGGCTGCGCAGCGCCGCACCGAGGCGCACCTGAAGGTGCTGCGCGGCCTGGTACGGCTGGGGCGGCAGCGGGCGGTCGGCGGCCAGGTCTCCGACCTGCGCGCCTTGGGGGACTGGTTCCACGAGACGTTGGCGCAGGCCAGTGGCAGTGGCAGCCTGGCCACGCTGCTTGTCCAGCTGCGCCGCAAGGTGGTGTGGATGTACGCGGTGGACGACGTCCTGCCGACGCAGGCGCAGGTCGTCTGGCAGGAGCACGGCGCGATCGTCGACGCGGTGGCGCGCCGGGACGCGGAGCGGGCCAGGGCCCTGGTGGCCGGCCACCTGGAGCGGATGACGCCCGCGCGCCGCCGGCCCCGGCCGGTGGCGGTGAGGAATCCGAAACCTGCTGTAAACACAGCGCGCGTCCGTGGTTAACACGGGCCGTATACAAAGGTGGTCGGTATTTAGGGGGACGTGCCGGGGAGATGATTCTCCGCGCATTCCGCGATATTCGTCTACCCGGTGATGTGATCGCGGTGCCGCATGGTGTTTTCTGTGTCGTGCCGCCGTGTTCTCGGGAGAACGCGGAAGAGGCGGTGGGGTGCTGTCACTCCACCGCCTCTTCCGCGTCGGATTCCGCGTCGGCTTTCACGCCGGTGCGCCCGTCCGGGGCTCAGACCGTCTCCGGCAGCTCCTCCAGGCCTTCCTCGACGAGCTTGGCCAGCCGGTCGAGCGCCGCGTCCGCGCCCTCGGAGTCCGAGGACAGGACGATCTCCTCGCCGCCCTCGGCGCCGAGGCCGAGCACGGCCAGCATCGAGGCGGCGTTGACCGGGTTGCCACCGCTCTTGGCGATGGTGACCGGAATCCCGGCGGCGGTCGCAGCGCGGACGAAGATCGAGGCGGGGCGGGCGTGGAGACCCTCGCTCCAGCCGACGGTGACGCGGCGCTCTGCCATGGTGTTGCCCTTCGGGTCGAATGTTGTCTAGACCATTTTTGCACAGTGAGCGGCCGTGAGGACAAGAGACCGGCCACATCCGCTGCCCGTACTCTCTCAGGTCGTCCGACGCGCCCGGCCACGTCGTCCGCGACCCGAGACACCGGCCGGCGGACGGACCGCGGCCCCGCGGAGGCGGTGCGGATCAGCCGGAACGGCTTACGCTTGGGCCCATGCACCGGCCCACCGAGCGTGCCTACCCCACCCACTGGGAAGCAGACGTCGTACTGCGGGACGGCGGCACCGCCCTGATCAGGCCCATCACCCCCGACGACGCGGGACGGCTGGTCAGCTTCTACGAGCAGGTGTCGGACCAGTCGAAGTACTACCGCTTCTTCGCCCCCTACCCGCGGCTGTCCGACCGCGACGTGCGCCGCTTCACCCACCACGACTACGTGGACCGGGTCGGCCTCGCCATGTTCGTGGGCGGCGAGATGATCGGCACGGTGCGCTACGACCGCATCGACTCCACCGGCCGCCCCGCCTCCGCGCCCGCCGACAACGCCGAGGTCGCCTTCCTCGTGCAGGACGCCCACCAGGGCCGGGGCGTGGCCTCCAACCTGCTCGAACACGTCGCCGCCTGCGCCAGGGAGCGCGGCATCCGCCGCTTCACGGCCGAGGTGCTGCCCGCCAACACCAAGATGATCAAGGTCTTCACCGACTTCGGCTACTCCCAGAAGCGCAGCTTCGAGGACGGGTCGGTCCACCTGACGCTCGACCTGGAGCCGACCGCCAAGTCGCTCGCCGTCATGCGGGCACGGGAGCAGCGCGCCGAAGCCCGTTCCGTGCAGAGGCTGTTGGCGCCCGGCTCGGTGGTGGTCGTCGGAGCCGGCCGCCGGCCGGGCGGCGCCGGACGCACGGTGCTGGACTCGCTGCGCGCCCTGGACTTCCCCGGTGCGGTCTTCGCGGTCAACAACCGACTACCGGAAGGCCGACAGGAGATCGACGGCGTCCCCGCCTACCGCTCGGTGCTCGACATCCCCGGCGAGGTGGACCTCGTCGTGCTGGCCGTGCCCGCCGCCCAGGTCGACCGGGTGGTCACCGACTGCGGGGAGCGGGCCGCCCAGGGGCTGGTCGTGCTGGCCGCCGACTTCGACCGGGAGCAGCAGCGCGAACTGGTCCGCAAGGCACGCTCCTACGGGATGCGCGTCATCGGCCCGAACGCCTTCGGAGTCATCAACACGGCCCCCGCCGTCCGGCTCAACGCCACCCTCGCCGCCGAACGCCCCCGGCACGGCCGCGTCGGACTGTTCACCCAGTCCGGCGCGATCGGCGTGGCGCTGCTGGCCGGGCTGCACCGGCAGGGCGGCGGTCTGTCCTCCTTCGTCTCCGCCGGCAACCGCGCCGACGTGTCAGGCAACGACGTCCTCCAGTACTGGGACGACGACCCGGACACCGACGTGGCGCTCATGTACCTGGAGTCCTTCGGCAACCCGCGCAAGTTCACCCGGCTCGCGCGACGCACTGCCGAACGCAAGCCGGTGGTGGTGGTGCGCGGCGCCCGGCACAGCGGCAGCGCCCCGCCGCCCGGTCACGCGGTGCCGGTCAGCCGCACCCCCGACGCCACCGTCTCCGCGCTGCTCCGGCAGGCCGGCGTGCTGCTCGTGGACACCGTCACCGAGCTCATCGACACCGGCATCCAACTCGCCTTCCAGCCGCTGCCGTCCGGCCCGCGCGTCGCCGTCCTCGGCAACGCCGAGTCGCTCGGCCTGCTCACCTACGACGCCTGCCTCGCGCAGGGTCTGCGGCCGAGCCCGCCGGTCGACCTCACCACCGCGGCCGCCCCGGAGGACTTCCGTACCGCGCTCGCCGCCGCGCTGGCGGACCCGGACACCGACGCCGTCGTGGTCACCGCGATCCCGCGGGTCGACGACCGGTCGCCGGTCGAGCTCGCCGACGCGCTCGCCGCCGCGTCGGCGGACGCCGACAAGCCGGTCGCCGTCGCCCAGTTGGCGATCGAAGGGCTGGACGACGCGCTCAGCGAACGCCGCATCCCCTCCTTCCCCGCCCCCGAACGCGCGGTGAAGGCACTCGCGGAGGCCGTGCGGTACGCGCAGTGGCGCCGGGACGCCGCCGACCCCGGCCGGGTGCCGGACTACGACGTCGACCGCGCCGCCGCGACGGCCCTGATCGATCGCGCCCTGGCGCACCGGCCGCCCGACGCCGTCGCCCCGACCGGCGGTGAGCCGGGCGGCGCCCACCGCCCCCGCAGCGTGCCGCTGGGCCCGGCCGCCACCGCGGAACTGCTCGGTCACTACGGGGTGGCCGTCCAGCCGATGGCCGGCGCCCCCGACGCCGACAGCGCCGTCGCCGCCGCCGCCCGCCTCGGCTACCCGGTCGCGCTGAAGACCACCGCCCCGCACCTGCGCCACCGCGGCGACCTCGGCGGGGTGCGGCTGGACCTCAACACCGAGAGTGAGCTCCGCCGCGCCTACGCGGAGCTCACCGAAGCGCTCGGCGGGCCCGCCGAGCTCCGGCCCGTGGTGCAGGCCATGGCGCCCCGGGGAGTGGACACCGTCGTCCGCGGCAACTTCGACCCCGGCATCGGCACCGTCCTGTCCTTCGGCCTGGCCGGCACCCCGTCCGAGCTGCTCGGCGACCTCTCCTACCGGCTGGTGCCCGTCACCGACCGGGAGGCGGCCCGTCTGGTGCGCGACCTGCGCACCGCGCCGATGCTCTTCGGCTGGCGCGGCTCGCAGCCGGTGGACAGCGCGGCCCTGGAGGAGCTGCTGCTGCGGGTGTCGCTGCTCCTCGACGACCACCCGGAGATCGTGGCGCTGGAGCTGGAACCCGTGGTCGTCGCCGCGCACGGGCTGACCGTGCTCGACGCCGCCGTCCGGCTCGCCCCGCCCCCCGCCACCACGGACTTCGGCC
>NZ_WMLF01000580.1 GCF_014156695.1 Streptomyces durbertensis
CCGAGGGCCGTTCGAGTGGGCGGCGTGCCGCGGGGCGGGTGCGCGGCGGCGCCGTCACGGCCGTGTCCGGCACGGGCGGCCTACGCTCCCCACATGAGTGCCCGCCGCTATCCGCCGATCGCCGAGCACGGCCTTGTGGGTGACCTCCGGACGGCCGCGCTGGTGTCGGCGGACGGTGTCGTCGACTGGTTCTGCGCGCCGCGCTTCGACTCGCCGAGTCTGTTCGCGGCGCTGCTCGACCACCGGCGCGGCGGCTACTTCGCGGTCACCGTCGACGGTCCGGACGTCACCACCAGGCAGCTCTACCTCCCGGACACGGCGGCTCTGGTGACGCGCTTCCTGAGTCGGCGCGGGGTGGGCGAGGTCGTCGACTTCATGCCCGTCGACCGGCCGGAGCGGACGGACGGGGCACGGCGGCTGGTGCGGGTGCTCCGCGTCGTACGCGGTGAGCTGCCGTTCTCCGTCACGTGCCGACCGCGCTTCGACTACGGCCGGGCGCGCCACCGGCTGGTGCTGCGCAGCGGGGACGACGCCCGGTTCAACGTGTCGGGCGGCCCGGTCGCGGCCCGGCTGACCGCCTGCGGTCCACTTGTCCTGGAACGCGACGACACCCCGGGTCGGGAGGCGTCGGGCGGACGGCCCGCCGGTGACGTCGGCGACGCGGAGCGGCGGGAGGACGTACGTGCCCGGCTGGTGCTGCGTCAGGGGCAGCAGGCCGGCCTGGTCCTGGACGTCACGCAGACCGGCGAGGACCCGTGGGAGGACGTGCCGCCGCCGAGCCTGGAAACGCTGGACGACGAGCTGCACGCGGTCCGGCACTTCTGGCACCACTGGGTCAGGCAGTCGCGCTACCGGGGGCGTTGGCAGCAGCTGGTGAACCGGTCGGCCATCACCCTCAAGCTGCTCACGTACGCGCCGACCGGCGCCCCGGTCGCGGCCGCCACGATGGGGCTGCCCGAACAGATCGGCGGTGAACGCAACTGGGACTACCGCTACACCTGGATCCGGGACGCCTCGCTGTCCGCGCACACGCTGCTGGACCTCGGTTTCACCGAGGAGTCCGAGGCGTACCGGCGCTGGCTGGGCGAGCGCCTCCGGGACGGCGCGGTCGGTGGTTCGTGGCAGCGGACCTCCGACACGAGCACCCCCGGCGCGAGCGCCGCCGACCGGTTCGCCTCCTGGACGGCGGCCACCGGCGGCACGGTGACGGGTGAGCCGCTGCAGATCATGTACCGGGTCGACGGCGATCCGCACCTTCCCGAGGAGGTGCTGCCGCATCTGGAGGGCTACCGCGGTTCGGCGCCCGTCCGGCTGGGCAACGCCGCCGCCGACCAGCTGCAACTCGACATCTACGGCGAGGCCGTCAACGCGCTGACCCGCTCGGCGCGTTCCGCGCAGACCGCCGGCTACGAGGGCTGGCTTGTGCTGTCCGCGCTGCTGGACTGGCTCACCGGCACCTGGGACCGGCCCGACGCGGGCATCTGGGAGACCCGCGGCGGCCCACGGCACTTCACCTACAGCAGGGTGATGTGCTGGACGGCGTTCGACCGGGGCATCCGGCTCGCCAACGACCTCGCGCGCCCGGCGGACCTCGCGGCGTGGACGGCCGCCCGGGACGCGGTGCTGCGCCAGGTCATGGAACGCGGCTGGAGCCCGCGTCGTCAGGCCTTCGTGCAGCACTACGACGGCGAGGTATTGGACGCCTCGCTGCTGCTCATGCCGACCGTCGGCTTCGTCTCGCCCAGAGACCCGCGCTGGCTGTCCACGCTGGACGCCATGGAGGCGGAGCTGGTCACCGACAGCCTGGTCCACCGCTACGATCCGGCGGCGGCGCCCGACGGACTACGCGGCGGTGAGGGAACGTTCTCCCTGTGCAGCTTCCTGTACGTGAACGCGCTCGCCAGAGCCGGACGGCTCGGACAGGCACGCTACGCGTTCGACAAGATGACCACGTACGCCAACCACGTCGGCCTCTACGCCGAGGAGATCGGCCCGACCGGAGAGCAACTGGGCAACTTTCCGCAGGCCTTCACCCATCTGGCCCTCATCGCCGCGGTACTCGCGCTGGACACCGAACTCGACCGCATCGGCGCGTGAGCCGGCGGCACTCCACAAGCGCCTTGCCGAACCGACGCGCCGAGTGCCGCACAACCGGCCCGCTCCGGGGAGCGGGCCGGCGGGGGGATCCGGTGCGGCCGTCGCCTCAGCGGTTCAGGTAGACGGACTTGATCGTCATGCTGCCGGTGTCCCGGGACATCCCGCCCTTGCTGATGCCCCAGACCTTGCCGCCACCGTTGTTCCAGCGGGAGAACTTCGCGCCCTTGTTGCGGCGGTTGTGGTACGACTCGATCTTCTCGTCGGCGCCGTACTTGTCCAGGTTCTGCCAGAACCCCTCGTCCTTGAACTTCAGCATCCGGCCGCCGTAGTTCTTGCCGGTGAAGACGCAGAGCGTGTGCCTGGGGCAGCCGGAGGAGGCCGCGGCCCGGACGGACTCCGCGGACTCCGGCGCGGCCGCGGTGGCGGGTACCGCGGCGGTCGCGGACGAGGCGGCGGACGAGGCGGCGGTCGCGGGGGCCGCGAGCAGGCCGGCCGAGAGCCCGCCGACAAGCGTGGTGGCCGCGGCGGCGACGGCAAAGCGCTGACGTACGTACATGACTTCCGTTCCCTTCGGGTCGAAGGCGCCCCCGGGGGTGGGGCGCGTCTGCTCGACCGGTTGCGTCGAGCCGTGCGAACACGACGTTCCCGCCC
>NZ_WMLF01000581.1 GCF_014156695.1 Streptomyces durbertensis
GGGTGCGGGGGAGGAGGCTGCGCTGAACCGTCGTGGCCAGCTGGTGCTCGGCGTCAAGGGCGCGGACCCGGGAGAGCGCCTGCCCGGCCAGCATGGCCGCGGCGGTCAGCAGGGAGCGTTCTGCCGCGGTGAACGCGTGCGGCGCGTCCCAGCCGATCAGGCACACCCCCGCCAGATGGTCCTCGCCCGGCAGCGGCAGGACCGCCAGCGCCCCCGCGCCGAGGGCGGCGAGGCCCGGTTCGAGGGCGGACTCGCGCGTCCAGAGCTGGACGTGCCGATCACGCAGCGCCGCCCGCAGCGTCGGCAGCGAGCCGAGTGGCACCTCGGGCCAGTCCGACCGCCAGCCGAGACGCCACTCCTGAGGCCAGGCCAACGGCTCCGGCGGCTGGAGGCCGACCGCCACCAGCCGGTCGGAGTCCAGCCGGGCCAGCGCCAGCCGGTCCGCCCGGAGCGTGCGGAGCAGTACGTCGATCACGGCCTGGCTGACGTCCCGCGGGGTGGTGGCGTTCGTCAGCGCGTCGGACAGCCGCCGGATCGCGGCGGTCTCGTCGGCGCCAGGGCGCGGCGGCGCCGCGTCGGCGACCACCCCCAGGACCCGCTCCGGCCGGTCCCCGGCGCCGGGCACCACCCGGTAGCGCAGATTCAGCCGACGCGACGGCTGGCCGACGGGCCCGCGCACCCGGAACTCCAGCTCCCGGTCTCCGGAGATCATCCGCCCCGGCTCGAGGAGGGGCAGCAGCGTGAGCAGGTCGTCCGGCACGATGCGGGTGAGCAGCGTCGCCGTATGCCCGTCGAAATCCCCAGGGGCGATACCCACCAGCTCCAGCAGGCGCCCCGCCACATCTATCCGCCCGGTGCCGCGCACCAGGATGAACGAGCCGATGTGGCGGAGCGCGTCCCGCACCGCCCCCGGCCCCGGCGCGCGCCCCTCGCCGCCGGCGCCGAGCGCCTCCAGCCGGGCCGTGACCTGCGCGGCGTGCAGCTCCAGCAGCCAGCGTTCCTCGATGGTGAAGCCGTCAGGGCGCTCGCCCACGGCCACCAGGCAGCCGAGCGCCGCGCCGTCCGCGCCCAGCGGCAGCGCCGCCAGCGAGACATCCCCCGGCAGGCCCCACTCCCCGGCGGATGACTCGTCGCGTTTGTCGCGCCCGTGGTGTCGGGCGGTGGCGAGGGCGCTGGCGTCCAGCCATTGGGCGCGTCCGGCGCGAATGGCCGCGGCGACCGGTGAGCGGGCGTCCAGAGGGAGGCGCGCGGGCAGCGTGTATCCGGTGGCTTCGCCGATCGTCTCGGTCAGCCGGAACTCCTCCGGCTCCGTCCCCCGGGCGTAGAAGGCCGCGAACGGTGTTCCGACAAAGCTCAGCCAGCTGGACATCGGCCGTGTCCCTCTTTCGCAGACACCCTCCGCCGCCACTCCCGCTACTGGCCGGAAAGGGGCTCTGACCAGGAATGGAGGCGGTCCCGCAAACGGGAAAGTGCTCACTTCCCCAGCATGGCACGCGCTCGCCCCTCCCGCCCCGAGCCACCCACCCGCCGCGCCGGTCTCCGGCGGCTCTCCCACGCCACGGCCGTCACCGGATCCCGAGAGGCGATGGCCGGGCACCGAGTCATCCGTGTCGGCCCTGCCGCGCATCTGCCCGGCGGGCGCCGACGACCGTGGTGCCCCGCTGAAAGGGACGACCCGAGCCGGTCTGGCCGACCACCTGCTCACCACCAGCGGGTCTGATCGTGTTCACCCACACCGAGGTAGACCCCGCGAACGAGGGCGCAGGGTGATGCCGCCCTGCCCCGTCTTCTCGCAGTGGATCGCCCGCCACCCGGAGTAGCAGGACCCACCGCTCACCAGCCAGCACCGTGAAGGCCCTGAGGACGCCCCCACCGATCAGATGACCCGAAGGACGCGTCCGCCGCCCCGCGCGAAGAGGCCCCGGCCCCGCCCTTTCACCGTTTCCCGGGGCTCCGCCCCGGGCCCCGATCACGGCTTGGCGGCCGCTTGCCCTCCAGCGCCGGACGGGCTGATTCCTGCCCGTCCCGGGGTGCCTCGCGCCCGTTGCCAGGGACGTTCATCGATCGTTTATCCGCGTCCGGCATCCTCAAACCATCGATCCGCCGCTCTCGGGGGGAGGCGGACCGGAACGGGGGAGTGTGGGCCGAGCGCCGCGAGGCGCGGAGCCGAGTCGCCCGTCCGGCGACCGCCGGGGGAGCCGCCGGGCGGGCGACAGCACCACGCAACGGAGGAGCACGCTCATGAGCGAGAACAAGAGCGAGAACAAGAAGGTCGTCACCACGCTCCGCGACGGGCACGCCACCAGCGAGCCCGTGCTGCGGGACGGCCACGCGACCGGCGAACCGATCACGGGGAAGAAGAAGTCGCTTCGCGACGGTCACGCCACCGACGAGCCCACGATGCTTCGTGACGGCCACGCCACGAGTGAGCCCGTCGGCTGAGTTCCTCCACGGGGGAGTTGCGGGCCGGCGGCGGTGACACGGAGGGGGAGTCACCGCCGCCGGCCGCACAGTTGATCCATCGACAGCCAGCTGACAGGAGAGACCAACCGTCATGAGCAGGACCAGGAAGATCCTCGCCGTCTGCGCGGTCGTCGCCGCCACCGTGCTTTCCGGCGCGGCGCCCGCGCTCGCTGCGGCGCTCACGGACGGCCACGCATCCTCGCAGCCGCGTGACGGCGGCCCGAGCTCGAGCGAGGGCCACGCCACCTGAGCCGCAGCCAGACAGAAGCAGAGCC
>NZ_WMLF01000582.1 GCF_014156695.1 Streptomyces durbertensis
GGCTGAGGGGGCCGGGGCCGGGGAAGCCGTCCGTTCGGCGGCCCTGGCGACGGATGCCGGCGTCGCGTGCTCTGCCGTCGGCAGGCCGTCGCCCCGCGCCGGGAGGGCGGCTGTTCCGCCGAACGGCGTGACGGCCGCACCCGGCACGGTGATGCCCGCTGCGGCGAGGCCCTCGGCGCCCGTCTCCGCCAGCGGGACGCCGTACTTCGCGAGCTTGAGCGGCATCAGCGCCTCCACCGGCGCCTTGCGACGCCAGCCGCGCCCGTAGCGGGCCCGCAGCCTGGCCTGGTAGACGAGCCGGTCACGTTCCAGCCGGATCACCTCGTCGTAGCTGCGCAGCTCCCACAGCTTCATCCGGCGCCACAGCCGGAACGTGGAGGGGAAGGCGAGCAGCCAGCGGGAGAGCCGGACTCCCTCCATGTGGCGGTCGGCGGTGATGTCCGCGATGCGGCCGACCGCGTGCCGGGCGGCTTCCACCGAGACGACAAAAAGCACGGGGATGACCGCGTGCATGCCGACGCCGAGCGGGTCGGGCCAGGCGGCGGCGCCGTTGAACGCGATCGTGGCGGCCGTCAGCAGCCAGGCGGTCTGCCGCAGCAGGGGGAAGCCGATGCGCAGCCACGTCAGCAGCAGGTCGAGTGAGAGCAGGACGACGATGCCGGCGTCGATGCCGATGGGGAAGTAGGGGGCGAAGGCGCCGAAGCCCTTCTCCTCGGCGAGGTCGCGGACGGCGGTGTAGGAGCCGGCGAAGCCGATGGCGGCGATCACCAGCGCGCCGACGACGACCACCCCGACGAGGACGCGGTGGGTCCTGGTCAGTTCCGTCCTGGCCATCGGCGGGCCTCCCTCTCCGTCCGCTCACCCGTTCGAGCGGCGCCCAGCCTGGCATACCTGTCGCGTGCATGTCCGGCCGGGGCCGGGGACGCCCGGAACGCCGCAGGTCAGCTCCCGTCGCGAGGGCGGAGAACGTCGTCGAGGGCGTGCAGCGAGGCCGACGCGGCGAGGGTGTACGGCTCGAGGACCAGGTCGGCGCCGACGGACCGCAGTTCCTCCCCGGCTCGGTGGGTGCGGGCCGTGAGCGCGATCTTGCCGCCGTACTGGTGGTGGCGCAGGCCGTGCACGAGGGCTTTGCTCGCCTCGGCGAGGGGGAGGGTGCTGACGACGCACCGGGCGTGGCCGAGAGGGAGGGTCTCCAGGAAGTGCACGTCCTCGGCGCTGCCGAAGACGGCGGTGACGCCTGGCCGGTCGTAGGTCGAGACACGGTGGGGGTCGAAGTCGACGGCGAGGACCCGGTGCCCGGCTTCGGTGAGCCGTTCGGCCAGCTGACCGCCGAACCGTCCCAGGCCGTAGAGGATGACGTCCACCTCGGCGTCGGGTTCCGGCTGTTCGGCCTTTCGGCTGCCGGTGCGTTCGAGGCGGGACAGCCAGGGTTCGAGCCGGCGGTAGAGCTGGTGGGAGTAGAGGATCAGGTAGGTGGAGCAGCCGATGGTGATCAGTCCGACGACGGTGATGAGGCTGACCGTGGCGTTGGTGATGTGACCGAGGCTCAGGCCGAGGGCGGCGAGGATGAGGGAGAACTCGGAGATCTGGGCGACGGTGAGTCCGGAGAGGAACCCGACCCGGACGGGGTAGCGCATCAGCACCATGATGACCACGACGATCAGCGGGTTGCCGATCAGTACGAAGAGGGAGAAGACGACCGCGTTCCCCAGCTGCTCGGTCGCGTCGGTGAAGTCGAGGTTGGAGCCGAGCTCGAGGAAGAAGAACAGCAGGAGGAAGTCGCGGAGGCTGGTCAGCCGGGCGCCGAGCGCGTCCCGGTAGGAGGTGCTGGCGAGTGAGACGCCGGCCAGGAACGCGCCGACCTCGGAGCTGAAACCGAGCCACTCGCTCAACGCGGCCACGGACACCGCGTACGCGACGCCGAAGAGCACGAGGAGTTCCTGCGAACGGGCCACCTGATGCAGCAGCCAGGGCAGCACGAAGCGCATGAGCACGGCGAGGCCGACCAGCAGGCCGAGCCCCTTGGCCAGAACCCCCGCGACGTCCAGCGCGACGTGGTCGCCCGTCCGCTGGCCGAACGCCGTGAGGACGATCATCACCAGGACCACGACGATGTCCTGGACGATGAGGAAGCCCACCGCGATGCGGCCGTGGAGCTGTTCCAACTCCCGTTTGTCGGACAGGAGCTTGACGATGATGATCGTCGAGGAGAACGTGAGGGCGACCGCGATGTACAGCGCGGGCACGGTGTCGACGCCCAGCGCGATCGCGATCAGGAAGCCCATGACCGAGGTGAAGAGCACCTGTCCGAGACCGGTGGCCAGCGCGACCGGTCCTGTGGTGCGGATCAGGTGCAGGTCGAGGCGGAGCCCCACGAGGAACAGCAGGACGGCGATGCCGAGCCGGGCGAGGATCTCGACCGTGTCCTGCGCGGTCATCCAGCCCGTTCCCGCCGGCCCGACCAGGATGCCGACCCCGATGAACGCGACGATCAGCGGCTGGCGGAGCCGGGTGGCGACCAGGCCGGCGACGGCCGCCACCGCCAGGACGGCGGCGATCAGCGGGAAGTCGTGCAACTCCATGGTGCCTGCCCGTCCCTCGTAGCGCGTGTCTGCGATCTACGACGATAGGGGCGGAAGGCGGTCGCCGGCAGGAGGCCGTTGGGCCCTGACGCAGGTGCCGACCGGGCTCTTTGTCCGCCGGTCGTCGACGGGCCGGGGCGGGAG
>NZ_WMLF01000583.1 GCF_014156695.1 Streptomyces durbertensis
GGGCGGGATGATCCTGGGTGCGGCACCACCAGGCAGCGGACGGGCGCGGCCGGGCGCCGGGGGTGGGCGGTGTCAGGCGGCCTCGGTGAGGGCCACGAGTTGTTCGAGGCGGGACAGGGTGCCGGTGTCGGGGGCGGGGTTGTGCAGGACCAGGTGGTGGCCCGGGTGGTCCGGGAGCGGAAGGCGGCGGTACTCGAAGACCAGCTCGCCGCAGCGTGGGTGCGTGAGGACCTTGCGCCCGTGGGTCGCCTCGGTCACCTCGTGGCGCGCCCAGAGGCCCGCGAACTCCTCGCTGACGCTGGCGAGTTCGGCGGCGAGTCGGCCGAACTCCGGGTCGGCCGGGTGGCGGGCCGAGTCCGCCCGGAAGCGGGCGACGACATCCGGCGCGGCCTCCTCCCAGGAGGAGTAGGCGTCGCGGTAGCGGCCGCTGGTGAAGAACGCGACCAGGCAGTTGTGGTCGCGGTCGGTGAGGCCGAAGATCTCGCGGGCCGCGGTGTTCACTCCCGCCAGGCCCCAGTGGCGGTCCAGGACGTACGCCGGTCGCGGCAGCCACGCGGCCAGCATGCGGTGGAGTCCGGGGTCGACCGCCACGTGGGGCGACGACTCGGCGGGTGGCGGAGTGAGGCCGGCAAGCCGGTGCAGGTAGGCGAGTTCGTCGGGGTTCAGGAGCAGCGCCCGGCCGATGGCGTCCAGCACCTGGGCGGACACCGTGATGTCCCGACCCTGCTCCAGCCAGGTGTACCAGGAGACCCCGACGCCGGCGAGGACAGCGACCTCCTCGCGGCGGAGGCCGGGCGTGCGGCGCCGGCCCGCGGCGGGGAAACCGACGTCGGCCGGGCTGAGTCGTGCCCGGCGGCCTCGGAGGAAGTCACGGAGCTGGTCGCGGCGGTCCATGCGTTCAGGGTAGGCAGGCCGAGCGGGGCGGCGTCACCCCTCGTCCGGCCACCAGGGTGTGCCGGCGGCCCAGTGGGCGACCCAGTCGGCGAACCCGGACCCGAACGGCTCCGCGCCCTCCGAGGCGATGAACCATATGCGGCCGCGCTCGGGGCCGGTGACCACCAGATGCCAGTACATGCCGCAGCCGTCGGTGCCGAGTACGACGGAACCGTGGTTGTGGACGGGGTCGGTGGCCTCGTCCAGTTCGGCGTCGGTCAGGGAATGGTCCTCGGCGTCCCAGTGCCACGCCTCGGTGAGCGGGAAGGGTTGGGCCAGGTCGCGGGGCGGACGGTGGGTACCCCAGTCCGGCGGGAGGGCGGCCAGTCCGATGAGGCCGTAGTGGGGTGGGCCCGAGGGGCAGCCGTCGCTGATCTCGGCGACGAACGTGCGATAGGGCTCGGGCAGCTCGATTCCGTGTTCTTCCTCGAAGGCGCGGACCGCCTGCCAACCCAGCGGTGCGGTGCGGGTGTTCAGGTCGAAGGCGGTGGCGAGGCGCGCCAGGTCGGCGATGCGGGTCGCGGTGGGTCCCATGCCCCGAGGTGTATCAGGTGGCGGTGACATCGCCGGTGCGGTCGATGCCTTCGCCGTCCGCTCTGCCGGGCGTGTGGTGGCGGCGGTAGTGGCGGGCGGCGCGGGCGCGGTTGCCGCAGGAGATCCTGCACCACTCCTGCCGGCCGTGGGACTTGACGAAGTAGCGGACGCAGCGGGGTGCGGTGCAGGCGCGGAGACGTTCGCGTTCCGGGCCGGTGAGGAAGTCGATCGTGGCGCGGGCGAGGGCGGCGAGGAGGACGTCGCCCGGGTCGGCCTCGAACGTGCGGTGACGGGCGACGGGTGGTTCGTCGGCCGGCCAGTGCAGCCGCGGCACGACGGGGACGCGGGCGGCGGTGTCGTTCAGGCGCGACAGCGCTTCGTCGACGGAGCGGTCGCACGGGTGAGCGGCACGGTGCTGGTCGCGCTTGGGTTCCGGGCAGCAGTGACGTCAGACGGCGACGACGTTCGAGACGACGCGGGCGCCGACGCGTTTGAGCCAAAACGGAAAGCGGCCGCGCGCCTCTGAAGCGAGATCAGGACTCGTCGCGGTAGTCGTGTATCCGCGTCACCACGCTGGGTGATCGCACACTGACCGTGTGAGGGGAACATGACTTTCCGTAAACGCCTTCTTGTCTCCGCCGCGCTGGCACTCGGGCTGGCGCTGCCGACCGTCACCGTGGCGCCGGTCAACGCGGCCGGGCAGCCGGGCGGAACGCATGCCGGGCCGGGGCATGTGTACGCGTCGTACGAGGAGGCCGCTCCGGGTGTGGCGCCTGCCGGCGCCGACAAGGCGGCCGTGTACCTGGATATGGACGGGCAGGTGCTCCCCCGCCCGGAGTCCGGGGAGAGGCCCGCGGACGAGCCCCGGGAGGACGCGGCGGCGTTCCGGTGTACACCGGTCAGCGGGCGGGACAACCCGCACCGCTCGTCGACGGGTGTCGCCGTCTCGGGGCACGGGTGGTGGGACAAGGGGACGTGCAGCAACAACCGGGCGAAGGTGTGGAACTGCCTGTACGAGTGGTACACCGACAACTCCTGGCGACGTAAGGCATGTTCGCCGGTGAAGGAGCTCGCACCGGGTGGCGGCAGCGCCAACCGCACGGTGGCTCGGCACAACTGCGACAACACCGCGCTCACGTCGTGGCGCAACCATGTGGACGTGGATGTCATCGGCGAGTGGGACACTGCCGAGCAGCCGTACCGGCAGGCGGACGTTCGCTGCCGGGTGTTCTGAGCGGGCCACCAAGCAGCAG
>NZ_WMLF01000584.1 GCF_014156695.1 Streptomyces durbertensis
CCCCCCCCCCCCCCCCCCCCCCCCCCGCCCCCGCCCCCCCCCCCCCCCCCTTTTCTGAGGTCTCGTGGGCTCGGTCGAGATGGCCATCATCGTGAGCGCCGCGGCACTCGGTCGACGCAGCCATTTCAACGTGGCGACCGACCTCGAACGGCTGCTGTTCGCGCTGATGGGGCTCACGATCATCGTGCTCTGGGTCGCGACGCTGGTGATCGCCCTCCTACTCCTCCGCGAACGACTCCGCGAACCCGCGGAAGCATGGGCGCTGCGACTCGGTGCGCTGATCGCCCTTGCCGGACTGGCCCTCGGTGGACTGATGCTCACCCCCACACCGGAGCAGGCCTCCGGTGAGATATCCGGTGCCCTCGGCGCGCACAGCGTCGGCGTTCCCGACGGCGGCCCAGGCATGCCGCTGACCGGCTGGAGCACCGTCGGAGGGGACCTGCGCATCCCGCACTTCGTCGGCATGCACGCGCTCCAGCTCCTCCCCCTTCTTGTGCCCTGCCTCCGCCTCGCCGCTCGCCGTCTCCCCCGCCTCCGTGACACCGGCGTCCGGCTGCGCCTCACCCTCGTCGTCGCCGGCGGCTACAGCGGAGTCGTGCTCCTGGTCACCTGGCAGGCGCTCCGCGGTCAGTCCCTCGTCCGCCCCGACACCCTGACGCTGACCGCGTGGACGACTCTGGCCGCGGTGGCGCTCGCCGCCACCGCGCTCGCCCTGCGGCCGATGCCCCGCGGCCGAACAGCGACGCCGGAGGCCGTACGGTGACCGACACCCTCTTCGGCCTCGCGTTCGCGCTGGCCGCGCCCACCTGGGCTCTGTTGATCTTCGCGCCCGGTTGGCGCTGGACGGACCGGGTGGCCGCCTCGGTACTCCCGATCGTCCCGATCGTGCTGGTGTACATGGCGCTCGCGCTGCCCGTCCTCCCCGAACTGTGGGAAGCGGTGCGCCGACCGGACCTGGCGGCCTTTCAGCGGTTCACCGCCCTTGACGGCGGCGCCGCCGCGATCTGGGCTCAGGTGATCGCCTGGGACCTGTTCATCGGGCAATGGATGTACCGCGAAGGCTGCCGCCTCCGCATACACCCCCTCCTCATGGGCCCGGTGCTGCTGCTCAGCACCCTGCTCTCACCGATCGGCGTCCTGCTGTTCCTCGCGATACGCGCCTTCGCGCAGGTCCACCCCAACCGGCCGACAGGCCCACCCCTGATCAGGCGTCCCGGACCTGGCCCTCACGCTCCACCACCGGCGGAAGCACGCTCCACGGGAAGTTGATCCACTCATCCGTGTGCTTCCACACGTACTCGCACTTCACCAGCGACTGCGGCTTCTCGTAGATCACCGCGCTGCGGACGTCCGCGACGTGCCCCTCGCAGAAGTCGTGGATCAGCTTGAGCGTCTTGCCGGTGTCCGCGACGTCGTCGGCGATGAGCACCCGCTTCTTCGAGAAGTCCACGACGTTCGGCACCGGCGCGAGCATCACCGGCATGGGCAGCGTCGTACCGACCCCGGTGTAGAACTCCACGTTCACCAAGTGCAGGTTCTTGCAGTCCAGCGCGTACGCCAAACCACCCGCGACAAAAACGCCGCCGCGCGCCACGGAGAGGATGATGTCCGGCTCAAAACCGTCGTCGGCGATCGTCTGCGCCAACTCCCGCACCGCCGTGCCGAACGCCTCGTACGTCAGGTTCTCCCGCACTTCGCTCATGCCGCTGCCCTCACACCTTCGTCCGGTGGAAGTTCAGGAACGAGCGGGACGGCGTCGGCCCCCTCTGCCCCTGGTATCGCGAGCCGTACTTCTCCGACCCGTAAGGGTGTTCGGCGGGCGAGGTCAGCCGGAACATGCACAGCTGGCCGATCTTCATACCGGGCCACAGCTTGATCGGCAGCGTCGCCACGTTGCTCAGCTCCAGCGTCACGTGGCCGGAGAAGCCGGGGTCGATGAAGCCGGCCGTGGAGTGCGTGAGCAGACCGAGCCGCCCCAGCGAGCTCTTCCCCTCCAGCCGCGACGCGATGTCGTCCGGCAGGGACACCACCTCGTACGTCGACGCCAGCACGAACTCACCCGGGTGCAGGATGAACGGCTCGTCCCCCTGCGGCTCGATCAGCCGCGTCAGGTCCGGCTGCTCGACCGCCGGGTCGATGTGCGGGTAACGGTGGTTCTCGAAGACCCGGAAGTAGCGGTCGAGGCGTACGTCGATGCTGGAGGGCTGCACCATCGCCGGGTCGTACGGGTCGATCCGCACCCGTCCAGCGTCGATCTCGGCACGGATGTCCTTGTCTGAGAGAAGCACGGGACGAGCGTACGCGCACACAAAGGGCCCGGCTCACCCGGCCGGGCCCTTCGCACGCTCATTCACGCCGGCGGATCGGCGCGCCGAACCTCACGCACCCTCCGCCACGGGGCTCAGACCCCCTTCACTCCCCTGCGCACCGGCACGGCATGACGCAGTCGAGCACAGCGGGGACAGCGAAGCAGTCGTCCAGGCCCGATGCGCTCGCTGCCGAGCTGCTGCATCGGGAACGTGGAGGTGCTGAACTCATGGCCTTCGGCACAGCGGACGACGGTGGCTTCCATCGATTCCCTTCCCCAGGTACATCAACGACAAAAGCCACCATAGGGGAGGAGTCCGACAGTCGACCGCACGGCACTCCGCACCCACGGTACGCCCCCAACCGACCACCCCCACAC
>NZ_WMLF01000585.1 GCF_014156695.1 Streptomyces durbertensis
CTCGCCGTGCGAGTCGTCGCGGGTACACCACGGACCCGGCCGCCGGCCTCCCCGTACGACCCGGCCAGCAGGGCCGTCGGGAGGCCGGTGCCGGCCCCTCCGCCGGCCTTCCCCACATGCCCGCCCGTCACCCAGCGCGACACCCCGTGACGGCCCGCGTCCGCCGTCCGGTGACTCCTCCCGACCCTCGCACCAGCACGCCCCGGATGTGTGCCAGAGTTGCCTCGTCCGGCCTCGAAGCACGTACCGTACGGCTGAGTAGCCGGCACCACCGGGGAAGGGGCAGCTGGATTGAGCACGCACGCACCGCATGCGCCGAACGGCCCTGGGCTCGCGCGGTCCGTCACCCTGCCCGCCACCCTCGACGAGGCCGTGGCGGCGCTCGCCGCCATGCCCGCGGCCGTACCCGTCGCCGGCGGCACCGACCTGATGGCCTCCGTCAACGCCGGCCAGCTCCGCCCCGCCGCGCTTGTCGGCCTCGGCCACATCAGCGAGATCCGCGGCTGGGAGTACCAGGACGGCCACGGCCTGCTCGGCGCCGGCCTGACCCACGCCCGCATGGGCCGCCCCGACTTCGCCGCGCTCTTCCCCGCGCTCGCCGCCGCGGCCCGCGCCGCCGGGCCCCCGCAGATCCGCAACGCCGGCACCCTCGGCGGCAACGTCGTCACCGCCGCCCCCACCGGCGACACCCTCCCGGTACTCGCCGCACTGGAAGCCGTCCTGGTCATCGCGGGCCCCGGCGGCGCCCGCCGCGAGGTGCCCGTCGGACACCTGCTCGCCGGCATGGACATGCTGCGCCCCGGCGAGATCCTCGGCCACCTCCGCGTCCCCCTGCTGCACGCCCCGCAGGCGTTCCTCAAAGCCACCGGCCGCACCGGGCCCAGCCGCGCCGTCGCCTCCGCCGCGGTGGTGCTCGACCCCGCCCGACGCGGCGTACGCTGCGCCATCGGCGCCGTCGCCCCCATGCCGCTGCGGCCCCTGGAGGCCGAACAGTGGGTGGCCTCCCTCATCGACTGGTCCGTCGTGACCGAACGCGGGGCCAGCGCCCTCGCCCCCGAAGCACTCGACGCCTTCGGACAGTACGTCGCGATGGCCTGCATCCCCGACCCGCCGCCGGCCGAGGACGGGGGAGAGGCACCGGTACTTCCGCCCGCCGCGCTCCAGCTGCGGCGTACCGTGGCGGCACTCGCCCGCCGGGGACTCGGGAGGGCTCTCGCATGAGCAGCGACCAGCAGCAGCCGGGACAGCCGGCGCCCACCGCACCACCCACCGCGCCGCCCACCGGCGGCTGGGGCGGCGCGTACGACGCCGAGGCCACCGCCTTCATACAGCTGCCCGGCCCGGGCGCCCAGCCGCCGTACCCGGGTGACGGCGACACCCACTACAGCCCGCTCGCCGCACCCGGCACCGGGCCCGGCTGGGAGCCGCCCGTCATCCCGCCGATGACGCCGGCGGCCTCCACCGACCCGGCCGCCACCGGGCAGTGGACGATGCCGTTCGCCGTCGACTCCGCGCACGTCGATGCCGCGCACGGCGCGGACACCTCACGCGGCGCGGACGCCCCGCTCTCACCGGGCCTGCCCGGGCTGCCGGACACGTCAGGCCAGGGCGCCGCCGCGGCGCTCGCGGGGGCGCACGAGGCCCGCCGCGAGCCTGATCGGCACCCGGCCGCCGCCGCTGGTGACGAGACGCCGCACGGCGAGTCCTCCTGGCCGGGCCACGGCCCGGCGCCCCACGAGTCGTTCGGGTCCGAAGGACCCGGCCACGACCACTGGCAGCCGACCGACCACAGCGACCCCGCCCTCGGGGCCCCGCCCGCCGACGTGTCCGACGCCGGTCCCGACGCGGGCCCCGGCGAAGGCGCGTCCGACGGCATGCCCGAAGGCGCGACCGACCCCGGAACGGACCAGGAAGCGCCCGAGCCGCCCGTCGACGAGCACCCGCTCGTCTCCTACGTCCTGCACGTCAACGGCGCAGACAAGCCCGTCACCGACGCCTGGATCGGCGAGTCCCTGCTGTACGTGCTACGCGAACGGCTCGGCCTGGCCGGCGCCAAGGACGGCTGCTCACAGGGCGAGTGCGGCGCCTGCTCGGTACAGGTCGACGGCCGCCTCGTGGCCTCCTGCCTCGTCCCGGCCGCCACCGCCGCACGCTCCGACATCCGGACCGTCGAAGGGCTCGCGCACGCCGACGGCCCCTGCGACGTACAGCGCGCGCTGGCCGACCGCGCGGGCGCCCAGTGCGGCTTCTGCCTGCCCGGCATGGCGATGACCGTGCACGACCTGCTCGCCGGCAACCACGCGCCCACCGACCTGGAGATCCGCAAGGCGCTGTGCGGCAACCTCTGCCGCTGCTCCGGCTACCGGGGCGTCGTGGAGGCGGTGCGCGACGTCGTCGCCACCCGCACCGCCGACGCCGAGGGCGCCGCCGCCGAACAGCAGGCGGGGGCCGGCGCCCCGCACGCCGGCGACCACACCGTGCCCACCGACGGCCGGCCCGACTACGGTCAGGGCCCCGGCGACGACTCGCACAGCGGCCCGCCCGGCCCCTACGACGCCACCGGCCACTACGAGGCATCCGGTCACCACGACGCCTCCGGTCACCACGACGCCTCCGGTCACCACGACGTCTCCGGCCTGGTCGACCCCGCCGCGCCCCCCAGGGTCCCCGAGCAGGGGCCCGCACCCCATCCGCCGTACGGACCGGGAGAG
>NZ_WMLF01000586.1 GCF_014156695.1 Streptomyces durbertensis
GGGCGTCGACCGTGCTGTCGTCGCTCTCCGCGAGGCGGGCCAGTTCCAGACGTTCCCGCGCCTCACGCGCCAGTCCCCGGCGGTACGCCAGGTAGCGGGCGGTGATCAGCTCCTGCTCCGGGTGGTGCTCCAGCCAGCCCTCGCCGGCGCGGAGCAGCTTGTCGACCTCGTCCTCGCTGACCCAGTAGTGCTTGGCGCCGTCGAGCACCGGGAGCAGCACGTAGAGCTGGCGGAGGGTGGCGGCGAGCGTGGCGGTGCCTTCGAGGGTCAGGCGCAGGCAGCGGGCTTCGCCCCACTCGGGGAACCGCTCGTCCAGCGGCGTGGTCTCGGCGTGCACCCGCCAGCCCAGCGGTTCGAAGAGGCGGGCGACCAGCGCGGCGCCGCCGCGCGCGGACAGCGCCGGGATCTCCACCCGCAACCCCAGCTGTCGGTCCGGGAGTTCAGGACGCGCGGCGCAGGTGCCGCGTAGCGCGCTGCGGAAGACCGAGCCGAGGGCCACGGCCAGCAGGGAGGAGGCCGCGTACGGGCGGTCGTTGACGTACTGGGACAGGCCGGCGTCCGGTCCGCCGTGCCGGCGGCGGGCGCGGCGGGCCAGCGCCACCGGGTCGATCTCCAACATCATCGCCGCCGTGCACCGCTCGGGAGTCGCCTCGGGGTAGAAGACCCGCGCCGTCCCGTAGGAGGTGCTGAAGTCCTGCACCTTCTCCGGGTGTTTGTGCAACAGGTAACCGAGGTCGGTGGCGGGCTGGGTGGTGCTGCCGTCGGCAGTGATGGTCAGGTACACCCCGACGAGTATGCCGAGGTCAGGCGTGGCGTCCCAGCGGTTTTCCGGGAGGCGGCGGTCAGGGCGCCCTTGACAGGAGTGCGGCGAGGTCGGCGATGCGGGCCGGGCCGACCCGGCAGCAGCCGCCGATCAGCCGGGCGCCGTCGGCGCGCCAGCGCAGGGCGAGTTCCGGGGCGTAGGTGCTCGGGCCGCGCCAGGCACCCAGGGCCGGGTCGTAGTCCTCGCCGCTGTTGGGATAGACCACCACCGGCAGTCCGGTGAGGTCGGCGGCGAGCGGCACGGCCCGGCCGGCGTCGGCGGCGGTGCAGCAGTTCACCCCGACGGCGATGACGTCGGGTTCGTCGACGACCAGCCCGAACGCCTCGCGCAGCGGCTGGCCGGCCCTGGTGTGCTCGCCGCTGACGGTGTAGCTCAGCCACAGCGGCACGCCGAGGCCCCGGGCGGCGGTCAGCAGGGCCTCGGCCTCCCGCACGTCGGGGACCGTCTCCAACGCCAGGACGTCGGGCCCGGCCTCGGCCAGCGCCTCGACGCGCGGCCGGTGGAAGCGGGCAAGTTCGGCGGTGCTCAGGCCGTACCGGCCGCGGTACTCGCTGCCGTCGGCGAGCACCGCGCCGTAGGGGCCGACCGAGGCGGCGACCCACACGGGCGTCTGCCCGGCCGCCTCCCGGGCGATCTCCACGCTGCGCGCGAAGAGCCGGCGCGCGGCCCGGTGGTCCAGGCCGTGGCGGCGGAAGCCCCGGTAGGACGCCTGGTAGCTGGCGGTGATCAGGACGCGCGCGCCGGCCTCGACGTAGCGGCGGTGGGCGGTGCGCAGCTGGTGGGGCGCCTCGTCGAGGAGCCGGGCGGACCACAGGTCGCCGGACAGGTCGGCGCCCTGGGCGGCGAGCTGGTTGGACAGCCCGCCGTCCAGGACGACCGTGCCTTCCGCGAGCGCCTCGGCGAGCGGAAGCCGGGGCACGGTCACGGCAGTTGGGACATCACCTGGGAGGAGATCAGCTCCAGGTGGTCCAGGTCGTCCAGGTCGAGCAGTTGCAGGTAGACGCGGCTGGATCCGACGGCGGCGTACCGGCCGATCTTGTCGACGACCTCGGCGGGGCTGCCGGCGAGGCCGTTCTCCTTCAGCTCCTCGACGTCACGGCCGATGGCCGCGGCACGGCGTGCCACCTCGGCGTCGTCCTTGCCGACGCAGACGACCAGGGCGTTGGAGTACACCAGCGCGTCCGCGCGGCGGCCGACCTCCTCGGCGGCGGCCCGGACCCGGTCGAACTGCCGCCGGCTGTCCTCGACCGACGCGAACGGGATGTTGAACTCGTCGGCGAAGCGGGCCGCCAGACGCGGGGTGCGCTTGGCGCCGTGGCCCCCGACCAGCACCGGGACGCGGTCCTGGGCCGGCTTGGGCAGCGCAGGCGAGCCCTTCAGCTGGTAGTACCTGCCCTCGTGGTCGAAGGTCTCGCCGACCGGGGTCCGCCACAGGCCGGTGACGATCTCCAGCTGCTCTTCGAGCCGGCCGAACTTCTCCGCCGGGAACGGGATGCCGTAGGCGGTGTGCTCGGCCTCGAACCAGCCGGCACCGAGCCCGAACTCGACCCGGCCGCCGGACATCGCGTCCACCTGGGCCACCTGGATCGCCAGCACGCCGGGCAGGCGGAACGTGCCGGCGGTCATCAGAGTGCCCAGGCGGATGCGGCTGGTCTCCCGGGCGAGGCCGGCGAGGGTGATCCAGGCGTCCGTCGGCCCCGGCAACCCGTCGGAGTCGCCCATGGCGAGGTAGTGGTCGGAGCGGAAGAAGGCGTCGAAGCCCAGCTCCTCCGTCGCCCGTGCGACGGTGAGCAGGGTGGTGTAGTCCGCGCCCTGCTGGGGCTCGGTGAAGATTCGCAGGTCCATGCGCACCATCCTGCAACGCACCCGCCGGTGCGGCTAATTCC
>NZ_WMLF01000587.1 GCF_014156695.1 Streptomyces durbertensis
GCCCCGCAGCCGCCGGCCGCCCAGCCCGGCGGCTCCGCGGCCCAGGTCCTCGCGCTCGTCAACTCCGAGCGCGCCAAGAACGGCTGCTCCGCCGTCCGCTCCAACTCCCTCCTGCAGACCGCCGCGCAGCGCCACTCCGCGGACATGGCCAACCGCGACTACTTCGACCACACCAACCCCGACGGCGCCGGCCCCAGCGACCGCATCACCGCCACCGGCTACCAGTGGAGCCGCACCGGCGAGAACATAGCCGTGGGCCAGCGCACCCCGGCCGACGTCATGAACGCCTGGATGAACAGCCCCGGCCACCGCGCCAACATCCTCAACTGCTCCTTCACGGAACTCGGCGTGGGCATCCACGACGCCCCCGGCGGCATCCGCTGGACCCAGAAGTTCGCCACCCCGAGGTGACCTCGGGCCGGACGCCCGTCCGCGGGCGCTGGTGAGTTCTCGACCCGGATCGGAGTTCCGCTGATGTTCCTGTACTGGCTTGCCGTGCTGCGTCGCGTGTCCGTGCCGGGCCTCGCGGTCGGAGCGGTCCTCGGCGGCGCGATGGCCACTGTCGTCCTCGTCGACGGACTCGGCTGGCGGGAGGCCGCATCAGACGCCGCGACGGGCCTGCTTCTCGGCTACCTGACGGTCACGCTGGTCGTCTCGACCTCGGAAACGATGCTCGCCCTGCGCGTTGCCAGACGTCACGGAGCTGTTCCCGACAGCGGGATGTTCACGTTCCCCTGCGTGCGGGAGATCCGTCTCCGCGGCGTGGGCTACTCGACCGGCTCCGCTGTCGCGCACCGGATCCTCGGCCACGCTCGCGCGACCGGCACGGTGCGGATCGAGCAGACCCTCGAAAACGAAAGCGGGCACGTCTACCTCATCGCCGGAGGAGCGGCGGGTGTGCGTGTGGCCGCTCGCCTTGAGACGGTCGTCGCGCGCGAGGAGGTTGTCGTCAGGCTGGAGGCGCGCCCGCTGCGGCGATGGAAGCAGCTCGACGGCGGGGCGAGTTGGGGCGTGGCGCGGGCACTGGAGTCCTCCGCCCGCGCCACCTTTCCTGAATGTGGGCTTCAGCCCAGCTGAGCGGGGGCCTCTGTGGCGATGCGCTCGAACACGGTCTGGTCGGCGGCGAAGTTCGAGTCCGGGATCGGCCAGTGGACCGCGATCTCGGTGAAGCCGAGATCGCGGTGGCGGCCGGCGAAATCGACAAAGGCGTCCACCGACTCCAGCGGGCCGTTCCGGTCCGGGGTGAAGCCGTGGAGGAGGAGCTTTTCGACGTCCGCGACGTCACGGCCGATCTCCGCGCACGCCTTGCCGAGCTTCTCGATCTGCCCGCGCATCGCCTCCACCGACTGCTCCGGTGTCCCGGTCTCGTAGAGCTTCGGATCGCCGGTGGTCACCCACGCCTGCCCGTGCCGGGCGGCCAGCTTCAGACCGCGCGGGCCCGTCGCGGCGACGGCGAAGGGCAGCCGGGGCCGCTGCACGCAGCCCGGGATGTTGCGCGCTTCGTCCGCCGAGTAGAACGCGCCCCGGTCCGACACCGCGTCCTCGGTGAGGAGGCGGTCGAGCAGCGGCACGAACTCGGCGAAGCGGTCCGCCCGCTCCCGAGGCGTCCACGCCTCCTGGCCGAGCGCCGTCGCGTCGAAGCCGCTGCCGCCGGCGCCGATGCCGAGGGTGACCCGCCCGCCCGAGATGTCGTCGAGGGAGATCAACTCCTTGGCGAGCGTCACCGGATGCCGGAAGTTCGGGGAGGTGACGAGGGTGCCCAGGCGCATGCGGCTGGTCGCCGTCGCCGCGGCGGTCAGCGTCGGCACCGCGCCGAACCACGGCCCGTCACGGAAGCTGCGCCACGACAGGTGGTCGTACGTGTACGCGGCGTGGAACCCGAGGTCTTCGGCCCGCCGCCAGATCTTCTGTCCGTCGGCCCACCGGTGGATGGGGAGGATCACGGTACTCAGACGCATGCCGGAGACCCTACGCCGAGCCGGTCCACGCCACCGACCGCATCGTCCGTGACGCGTAGCCCGACGCCCGGCGCGCGCATAGCGCGTACGCGGAACCAACCGCGGCTGTGACGGTGCGGTGGTTAGGTTGCGTCCATGGTTGATCACCGCTCGGTCGACGTCTCCGGGGTCCGCCTTGCCTACCGGGTCTCCGGCCCGCCGGACGCCCCGCCGCTCGTCCTGCTCCACGCCATGGGCGAGACCGCGGGGGACTGGGACGAGGTGGCTCCCGCGCTGGCCACGGGCCGCCGGGTCCACGCCCTCGACCTTCGCGGGCACGGGCGCAGCGACTGGCCCGGCGCGTACTCGCTGATGCTGATGCGCGACGACGTTCTGGGCTTCATGGACGCGCTGGGCTTGGGCCGGGTGGACCTGGTCGGGCACTCGATGGGCGGTGCCGTGGCCTACCTGGTGGCCCAGGCGGCCGGCCACCGGGTGGACCGGCTCGTCCTGGAGGACGTCCCCGCCCCGCTGCCCCGGAAGCCGTCGGCCGCGGTCCGTCCGGACAGGGAGCTGTCCTTCGACTGGGACCTGGTGCCCGCCGTACGACGACAGATCGACACCCCCGACCCGGAATGGCTGGAACGGCTCGGCGCCATCACCGCCCCCACCCTCGCGCTGGCGGGCGGCAACGCCAGCCCCGTCCCCCAGGCCGGCATCCTCGAACTGGTTCGCCGGGTGCCCCGGGGACGGATGGTCACCATCGAGGC
>NZ_WMLF01000588.1 GCF_014156695.1 Streptomyces durbertensis
GTTCCATGAAGAGGTCGTCCGCGGTCGGACCGGCCTGGCTCCCGGACTCCGGGGCGTGCGGGATCGCGTCAGGGGCGCGCTCGGCGTCGAAGTCGCCGGCGGAGTCCGGGGCGCGCGGCGGGAGGGCACGGCCGTGGTAGGCGCCGCGTCCGCCGGGCGCGAAGAGGTCGTCGTGCTCCGGGGTGGTGTGGGACCCGCCGGCGGTGTCGTCGGAACGGACGTCGGCGTCGTCGCGGCGGGATCCGGTGGCCCGGCTGTGCTCGTCGGGCTCGGTGGCGTGCGGCGGTTCGGTGGTGCGGCGGAGCGGACTGACCCGCTGCGGCAGCGCGTCGAACCCCTCCGCGTCGAACCCCTCCGCGCCGGACGCCTCCGAGTCGGGGGCGTCCGGGAGTCGGGTGGCGGCGGCGGGGGCCACCGGTGCCGAAGGCTCCCAGGCGACCGGTCGCTCCGGGACGGCCGGCCGCTCCGGAACGGCCGTCGGACGCACCGGCGTTGGGGCCGTGCCGGGAACACCGCGCGGCTGTTCACCCGACGGGCCCGGCGTGAGCTCGCCGCGCGGCGCGGGGATGCCGAACTCCTGACGTGCGCTGGACGGCTCCGGCGTGGCGGGGGTCCGCTCCCCGACGCCCCTGAGGGCCGTCGACGGGTCGGCCGGCGCGACGACGGCGGGCGGGGCGACGACGGCGGGCGGGGCGTCCGCACGGGGTCGGGTGACCAGTTCCTGCGGGATGCGCACGATGACCCCGGTGCCGCCCCGGGCGGACGGCCGGAAGGAGACGGTCAGACCGTGCTTCCGCGCCAGGCAGCCGACGACGGCCAGCCCCATGCGCGTCCCGGACAGCGCTGCCAGGTCCAACGCCTGGCCGGAGACGGCCCGTTCGGCGCGGCGCAGCGCGAAGTCGCCCATCACCAGGCCGCTGTCCTCGATGGTGACGACCAACCCGGCGGGAACCTCCTCCACGTAGACGTGCACCTCGGAGGTGGGCGGTGAGAAGTTCGCGGCGTTGTCCAGGAGTTCGGCGAGCGCGTGCATGACGCCTTCGGCGGCGTGGCCGGCGACGGCGACGTCGACCGTGGTGTGCAGCCGTACGCGGCGGTAGCCCGCTATTCGGCTCATGGCGCCGCGCAGCACGCTCTCCATGACGATCGGCCGGGCCCAGCGGCGGCCGGAGCGGGCGCCGGTGAGCACGGCGACGCTGTCGGCGAGGCGGCCGGCCTGCGCGGTGCGGTGGTCGAGGTGGAGGAGGTCGGCGAGGACGTCCTCGTCGGCGTGCCGGTGCTCCATCTCGCGCAGGTCGGCGAGCATGCCGGTGGCCAGCGCCTGCATGCGGCCGGCGGCGTCCGCGCAGGCGGACATGGCGGCGGCGCGGGCGGCCTCGCTGCGGCCGAGTTCGTCCGCGACGACGCGCAGCAGTTGCCGGTGGGCGGCGTCGTGCGGCTGCTCGACGGCGGCGAGCGCGGTGTCCGCCGAGGCCCCGGCGCGCAGGCGGGCCACGACGTCCGGCAGGGTGCTCTCCACCAGCCGGGCCGTGTCCCGTCGGGCGGCGGCGGCCCGCTCGGCGTGCGCGCGGACCCGCTGCCGCTGCTGGACGACAAGCACGGCCGCCAGGCACAGCAGCACCGCGACGGCACCGGACGCCCAGGCGGCGGCCACGCGGAGGGACGGCGGGGCCGCGTACACCGCGAGCCCGGCACCGGCGCCGCTCAGCAGCGCGGTGAGCAGGGGGGCGGCGAGCGATGACCGCAGCGGTGGACGCTCCGTCCGTCGGCGCGCGGACGGCTGGTGCGCTGTCATCATCGGGTCCTTGACGGATCGGCTAGGAGCAATCCGGAGAGGACCACTCCTGATCAATTCGTTGACACTATAGGTGATTCTCCGGTCACCGTGGATGGCAAGCGGAAATCAATACCCGTCAGACCCGGACGCCCAAACGCTTTAACGGGCAACAGATCTGACGTGGCGCCAGGCCGCACGTCCGGCGACTTCTTCCAGCCGCCGCTCGCAGCCTGCGGCGATGCGGCCGACACCGCTCCCGGCAGGTGGGCGGGCCGCTCGGGCGCCCGACGGCCGGGGCGTGCGCCGGCGGTCGGGGCGTCGCCGATGTCACACCCGCGCACCCCGGACGGCCCCGCCGACGCACGCGCCGACCGGGCCGGGTCACGTGGTTGACGCCCGCCACAGCGGCGAGTCCGGTGGTCCGCCCTGCGCATGATTTCTTGTCTTCCTTTCCGGGAACGGCCGGCACGCGCCGCGGCCCCGTCCCGGGCCGTGCGGGCCGGGACGGGGCCGCGTGATCCGGTGGGCCCGGGTTCGCCGCTACACCGGCCACCAGGACCTGCGTGCCCTGCGGTGGCTTGTCGCCGCCGGCCGCGCCGTCGGCGCGGGGTCCGGCTGGGCCGGCGGCAGTTCGGGGGGCAGGCCGGGCCCGGCCGCCGCCCCCTGCGCACCCCCGACGTGGGACGCCCGGGACGCACCGCCCGCACCGCCCGGGTGACCGCCCGGGGCGTACGCGCCGGTGGGGGCGTACCCGCCCCCCGCACCCGGGGCGCCGGGCGCGCCGGCAGCGCCGCCCGCACCGGACGCGCCCACCGCCCCGGCGGGCAGCGGCTGTCCCGCCGAGCCGCCCGCCCCCGACGTCCTGCCCCGCGGGGAGAACGTGACGGGCAGGCTGTTCAGCCGGTTCGACACCAGGGACG
>NZ_WMLF01000589.1 GCF_014156695.1 Streptomyces durbertensis
CTCCCGTCCCCCGGGAGCCCGCTCGGCTGTCGGTGACAGCCGATACGCTGGCCCATATGACGCGTGCAGAGCAGCCTCCGGTTGGGAACCCCACATCCGAAGCCCTGGCCGCGGAGTCCCGCGAGCGTGCCGTCCGCGCCCTGGTGCGACACAGTCCGCTGCGGCGGCTGTGGAGCGCCCAGTGCGTGAGCTCCGTCGGGGACGTACTGGGCCTGTTCGTCCTGGTGCTCCTCGCCGTGCAGGCGACGCAGAGCGTGGCGTTCGCCGGCGGGACCCCCGTCTTCGGCACGGGCTACGCCGGTGTGGCGCTCGCGGTCGCCGCCGCGTTCGGCACCAGACTGATCGCCACCCTGCTCTTCGGCGCGGTCCTGCTCGGGCCGCTGTCCTCGCTGGTGACGCCCGGCAACGCGCTCGACCGCCGCTGGACGATGATCGTCTCGGACGGGGTGCGCGCGGCGCTGCTGATCGTGGCCCCCCTGTGGGTCAACTGGACGCCCGACAACGCCTACGCGATCCTGCTGGTCACGATCTTCCTGACCGGCGTCGCCGAACGGTTCTGGACGGTCGCCAGGGAGAGCGCGGCGCCCGCCCTGCTGCCGGCGTCGCCGCCGGAGGGCGCGGCCGTCCGCCCGCTGCCCGACCACCACGACGCGCTGCGCCGGCTCTCCCTGCGCACCGGCTTCCTCGCCGTACCGGCCGCCGCCGCCGCGCTGCTGGCCGTCTCCCTGCTGAACAACCTGCTCGGCGCCGGCGTCGCCTGGTTCCACAACCACCAGGCCGCCCTCGCCTCCTACGTGGCCGCCGGGCTGTTCGCCGCCTCGGTGTCCGTACTGGTCTTCCTGCGGCTGCCGGCCACAGACACGCCCCGCCCGCGCTCCCCGCTGGAAGGCCTGCGCCGCCCGAAGCACGCCGGCGGGGTCGACAAGGGCCGCACCGGCGCCGTCCCGCTGCTGGTCCTGACGGGCGCGGCCGTCGCGGCCGCCGTCGCCGCGGCCGTGTCGGTCGCCGTGCTGCAGGCCCTCGGCCTCGGCGGCGGCCCGGTCACCTTCGCGCTGCTGGTACTCGGCCTCACCGGGGGCACCGCGCTCGGCATCCGCGGCGCCCACCGGGTGCTGCCGGTGCTGCCGAGGCGACGGCTGCTGGGCCTGGCCGTCACCGCCTGCGGTGTCGCGCTGTTCGCCACCGGGCTGCTCGCCGACACGGCGACGTCGCTGCTCGCCGCCCTGCTCGCCGGGCTGTCCGCCGGCGTCGCCGCCCGGACCACCCACGAGCTGATCGACCAGGAGGTCGAGGAGTTCCGCCGACCGCGCACCGGGGAACACCTCACCGCCGTCGTACGCCTCTCCGTCGCGCTCGGCGTGCTCTGCGCGCCGCTGCTCGCCGCACTCGTCGGCCAGCAGCGCGTGGAAAGCGGCAAGTTCGTCGTGGAGAGCGGAGGCGCGGGCTTCACGCTGATGCTCGTCGGCGCCCTGCTGCTGCCCGTGGCCGCGCTGGTGCTCGGCCGGGTCGACGACCGCGGCGGCGTACCGCTGCGCCGCGACCTGCTCGACGCGTTCCGCGGCGACGACCCCGCCCAGGCGCCCGCGCCCAGCGGCTTCTTCCTCGCACTCGAGGGCGGTGACGGCGCCGGCAAGTCCACCCAGGTCGAGGCGCTGGCCTCCTGGATACGCGCCAAGGGCCACGAGGTGGTCGTCACCCGCGAGCCCGGCGCCACACCCATCGGCAAGCGGCTGCGCTCGATCCTGCTGGACGTCTCCACCGCCGGCCTCTCCGACCGCGCCGAAGCCCTGCTGTACGCGGCCGACCGCGCCGAGCACGTGGAGTCCGTGGTGCGGCCGGCGCTGGAACGCGGCGCCGTGGTCATCTCCGACCGCTACATCGACTCCTCCGTCGCCTACCAGGGCGCCGGCCGGGAACTGTCGGCCACCGAGATCGCCCGCATCTCCCGCTGGGCCACCCGCGGCCTCGTCCCGCACCTCACCGTGCTGCTCGACATCTCCCCGGCCACGGCCAGGGAGCGCTTCACCGAGGCACCCGACCGGCTGGAGTCGGAGTCCGCCGAGTTCCACCAGCGGGTCAGGTCCGGCTTCCTGACGCTCGCCGCCGCCGACCCGGTCCGCTACCTCGTCGTCGACGCCGGGCAGGAGAGCGCCGCCGTCACCACCGTCATCCGCCACCGCCTCGACCAGGTGCTCCCCATGTCGGAGCAGGAGAAGCGGGCGATCGAGGAGGCCCGCCGCAAGGCCGAGGAGGAGCGCAGGCGCCGCGAGGAGGAGGAGGCCGCCCGCAAGGCCGAGGAGGAGCGGCTGGAGCGCGAACGGCAGGAACAGCTCGCCAGGCTGCGCGCCGAGGAGGAGGAGCGCCGCCGCCGGGAGGCGGAGGCCGCCCGCCTGGCCGAGGAGGCCCGCCTCGCGGAAGAGGCCAGGAAGAAGGCCGAGGAGGCCCGCCGCAAGGCCGAGGAGGAGCGCAGGCGCCGCGAGGAGGAAGAGGCGGCCCGGGAGGCCGAGCAGGAGCGGCTGCGGCAGCTCGCCGCCGAGCAGGCCAGGCTGCGCGCCGAGGCCGAGGCGCGCCGTCTGGAGAAGCAGCGCAAGGCGGAGGAGGCGCTGCTGCGGGCGGAGAAGGCCCGCCTCGCCGCCGAGGCCGCGCGGAAGTCGGAGTCCACCGCGACCCCGAACAC
>NZ_WMLF01000059.1 GCF_014156695.1 Streptomyces durbertensis
GGGGGAGGGGCCCGCCGACCGCCGCGGGCGTCACAGGGTCACGCGTTGTGCTTGGCGAAAGTGCGCGTGCCGACCGTCGCCGAAACGACCATCAGGCCGACCACCACGGCCAGCCCGGCCACGACGGCGTGCGACCCGTAGTCGCCGGCGAAGAAGTCACGCATAGCGTCCACCGCGTACCGCAAGGGGTTGGCGGAGCCGATCGCCTGCAGCCAGCCGGGGGCGAAGGAGAGTGGCAGCAGGATGCCGGACAGCAGCATGAGGGGCAGAGCGATGCCGTTGAGGACGGGGGCGAAGAGCCACTCCGACGTCAGCTTGAGGGCCAGGGAGTAGGAGAGGAAGGCCAGGCTGATGCCGACGAGCATCATCATGGCGATGGCGGCCACCACGCCGCCGAACGGGGCGCGCAGGCCAAACAGCAGGGCGATGAGGACGATGACGACCGACTGGATGAACAGGGCCAGTACGTCCCACAGCACCCGTCCGAGGAGTAGTCCGAGCCGGCTCGCCGGGGTCACCCGCAGCCGCTCCAGGTAGCCGGAGCGGACGTCGGGGATCAGGCCGAAGCCTGCGTATCCGGTGGCGAACAGGCCGAGTTGCACGAGCAGGCCGGGAATGTAGATCTGCCACGCGGACGGGCCGCTCTCCGGCAGCATCTTGACCAGGAGCGGGCCGAACAGGGCCAGGTAGACGAACGGTTGGACGAGGCCGATGAGGAGCCCCATCCGCTTCTGCGTGGCGGCCGCGGCCTCGTCCCGGAAGACGATTGCCGCGTCTCGGATCGTGTGCATCGTGGGGCTCCCCCTCAGGCGTGGACGGCGGCCGCGTCGGGCTGCGGCCGGCGGTCGGTCATGGTCAGGAAGACGTCGTCGAGCGAGGGACGCACCACTCGCAACGACTCGGCCCGGATGTGCGCGGACTCCAGCTCGCGCAGCAGGTCGGCGAGGATGCGCTCGGCGCCCCGGCAACTGACGGACAAGACGGAGCCGTTCACCGACACGTCGTGGACCTCTTCGTGGGCGCCGATCAGGTCGGCGGCCCGTGCGGCCTCGCCGTCGACCTCGATCTCGATAGTGTCGTGGGCGATCGCAGCCTTCAGGTTCTGCGGGCTGTCCTCGGCGATGATGCGGCCCTTGTCGATGATCAGGACCCGGTCGCAGAGGTTGTCGGCCTCGTCCAGGTAGTGCGTGCTGAGGAACACGGTGGTGCCGTGCTCGTCGCGCAGTCGGCGGATGTGTTCCCACACGACGCTGCGGCTCTCGGGGTCGAGGTTTGCCGTGGGCTCGTCGAGAAAGAGCAGCTTCGGCGCGTGCACCAGGCCGAGTGCCATGTCGACGCGGCGGCGCTGACCTCCCGACAACGTCTGGATGACGCGGTCTGCCAGCTCTTCGAGTCCGAGCTGCGCGATCACCTCGTTGGCGCGGGACTCGGCCTCGGCGCGGGACATGCCGTAGAGACGGGCCTGCAGGACGATGTCCCTGCGGACCGGGGAACTGGGCTTGGAGCCGCCCGCCTGGGAGACGTAGCCGATGTGCGTGCGGACCTTCGCCGCTTCCTGTAGCAGGTCGCAGCCGGCGATGGTGGCCGTGCCCGAGCTAGGGCCGAGTAGGGTGGTGAGTATCCGCATGGTGGTGGTCTTGCCGGCGCCGTTGGGGCCGAGGAAACCGACGATCTCCCCGGCGTTCACGGTGAAGTCGACGCCGGCCACGGCCTTGACGCGGCCCTGTTTGGTCTGGAACGTCTTGGCCAGCCCCTTGGCCTGGATCATGCGTGTTGCCTCCCGTGACGGATCGTGTGCGGCACCCGGCTGCTGTGCGGGTAATGCGGGTGATGCGGTCATGCCTGCTGCCCCCCGCGCTGCTTCTGCGGTTCCCGGGCCTGCTGCCCGTCTGGCTCTTCCTGGTCGGTCCACACCTGGCGGCCCTCCTTGGTGGTGAGCTCGGGCCAGGTGAGGGTGCCGTCCTGGATCTCGGCGACGATCCGGCCGGCCCACTCCCGCTCCGCCTCGGCCATGGTCAGGGCGTATTCGAGTTCGATCACGAACAGCCGTGGTGTCTGCTGGCGCAGCACCTCGGCCCGTGCCCGGCGGGTCCGGCCGATCTCCTCGTCCAGGTGGGTGATGCGTTCCCGCAGAGCCTGGGTCGCGCGGTCGGGGCCCAGGGCGCCGAGGTAGCTCACCGCGGCGAGGAAACTGGGGTACTCCTTCACCGGTGTGCGCACGAGCTCGTCCAGCCAGCTCATGAACTCCGTGCGGCCCAGTTCGGTGTGGGCGTACACCTTGCGCTCCGGGCGGCGCCCGGAACGCGAGGTGCTGTGCTCGGCGATCCAGCCCGCCCGGGCCAGGGATTCGACGACATCGTAGAGCGAGCCGGTCTTGACCTTGAAGCTCGTGTCCTTGTTGCGCTCCCGCAGGGTCGTGGCCATCTCGTACGGATGCATCGGCTGTTCCAGTAGCAGTCCTAGGACCGCGAGCCCGAGCAGGTTGGAGACCGGCCGTTTGCGCGCCGCCATCATTCACCCTCCTTTAGTCGGTACCGACTATACGGCATCGACTAATGAGCGTGAAGTCGACGCAGATATGCGGCGGTGGGCCCGGAGTCCGGCGGGAGGGCGTCCGGCGTGCCGCAGTGCAGGACGGTGCCGCCGGCCGCTCCGCTGCCCGGTCCCATGTCGATCAGCCAGTCCGCGGCCGCGGCCAGGTGCAGGTCGTGCTCGGCGATGACGACGGTGTTGCCGGCGGCGAGGAGCACATCAAACGCGTCGACGAGGACCTGGACGTCCGCCGGGTGCAGACCGGTGACCGGTTCGTCCAGAACGACGAGGCCGGGCCTTCGGGACTTCGATGGCTGCGAGTCCCCGCAGCAGGACACGTACGCCCCGAGAGGGAATGCCCAGCCGCGCGGCGACGGTCTCGGCGTCAGCCGGTCCTTCCGCCATGGTGTCGAGACGTCGCGCGCCGCCCTGATCGCGGCGACGCCGCCAGGCCATCCGGATGGACGTCCAGCGCATACCCTTCGCGGAGCTGAAGCGCTGGGGCTTCCAGCCGGTCACCGGCAATCTGGTGCACGACAGCGGCCGCTTCTTCTCCGTCGAGGGGGTGCGGGCGCGCTACCACGGCAAGGAGCCGGTCTCCTGGACCCAGCCGATCCTCAACCAGCCGGAGGTCGGGTTTCTCGGCATCCTGGTCAAGGAGTTCGACGGCGTACTGCACTGCCTCATGCAGGCGAAGGCCGAGCCCGGCAACGCCGAAGGGCTACAGCTTTCCCCCACGGTGCAGGCGACGCGCAGCAACTACACCGGGGTGCACGAGGGCAGCGCCGTCCGCTACCTGGAGTACTTCACCGACCCTGCCGTGGGCCGGCCGCTGATCGACGTGCTCCAGTCGGAACACGGCGCCTGGTTCTACCGCAAGCGCAACCGCAACCTCGTCGTCGAGGCCGTCGTGGACGTTCCCGAGCACGAGGACTACTGCTGGCTGACCCTAGGTCAGGTACGGCGGCTGCTCGGCGTCTCGGACCTTGTCAACATGGACACCCGGACGGTTCTGGCCTGTCTCCCGCTCGCCCTGGCCGGCGGCGGGGCAGGCGGCGAGGGGACGGCTGGCGACGGTCGGAGGGGAGAGGGCGCCGCGGCGCTGACCGCTTCGATGGCTCAGGACGTCCCCGCGGCGCACACACTGCCCGAACTCCTGCGCTGGTTCAACGGGATCAGGGCGAGCAGCGAGGTTTCCGTTGAGCCGGTGCCGCTGGCGGAGGTCGACCACTGGGTGCGCGAGGCGGACGAGATCCGCCACACCAGCGGTCGGCACTTCGCGATCGTCGCCGTGTCCGTGGAGGCTGGCAACCGTGAGGTCACCGGCTGGACACAGCCGCTGCTCAGCCCGCGCGGCACGGGAGTCGTGGCCTTCCTGGCCAAGCGCATCGACGGGATTCTGCACGTCCTGGCGCACGCCCATCCGGAACCGGGATACGTCGACGTCATCGAGCTGGGGCCGACCGTCCACTGTGTGCCCGACGACCACGCCGGACTGCCGCCCCAGCGACGGCCGAATTTCCTGGACGCTGTGCTCACCGCCCGCCCCGAACAGATCCTCTACGACGCCGTCCAGCCCGAGGAGGGCGGCCGCTTCTACCGGGCGCTGAGCCGCTATGTGGTGGTCGAGACCGACGACGATCCCGTGGTGCCGGACGACTACCGCTGGATGACCGTGGGACAACTGGTCACGCTGCTCCAGCACAGCAACTACTGCAACATCCAGGCCCGCAGTCTCATCGCTTGCCTCCAGTCCGTCTGGTGAGCGCCGTGTCCGACGTGTCAGACGCGTCCGATGTGCCAGGGGGTCGCACACCCCTGCGTTTGGGACTGCTGGGCTGCGCCGACATCGCGCAGCGCCGTGCCCTGCCCTCGCTCGCACGGCTGCGGGACATAACCCTCACGGCGGTCGCCAGTCGGGACGCCGGCAAGGCCGAGAGCTTCGCGCGCCGCTTCGGCGCCGACCCGGTCACCGGGTACGAGGAGCTGCTCGCCCGACCCGATCTCGACGCGGTGTACATACCGCTGCCCGCCGCGATGCACGCGCCGTGGGCGGGACGGGCGCTCGAGGCCGGACTGCACGTGCTGGTGGAGAAGCCCGCGGCGGCCACGGCCGACGAAGCCGCTCGGCTGACCCGTCTGGCGCGTGAGCGGCAACTGGTGCTGATGGAGAACTTCGCGTTTGTCCACCACCGCCAGCAGCAGGCGGTCCGGCAGCTCCTTGAGGAGGGCGCCATCGGTGAACTTCGCTCTCTGTCAGCTGAGTTCGCCTTTCCCCCGCTACCGGAGACGGACATCCGTCACCGGCCGGAACTGGGCGGCGGAGCCCTGCTGGACGCGGGCGTCTACCCTCTGCGGGCGGCCCGGATGTTCCTGGGCGACGAGCTCGAGGTGACAGGTGCGACGCTTCGCGTCCACCACGAGCATCGGGTGGACGTCGCCGGAGCCGCGCTGCTGACCGGGCCGACCGGGATCAGTGCCCAGGTCGGCTTCGGCTTTGTCCACTCCTACCGGTGCGGCTACACCCTTTGGGGCTCGGCCGGCCGGATCGGTCTGCACCGGGCCTACAGCGCGCCGGACGACTTCGCGCCGACGCTCACGCTGGAGTGCGACGGACGCACCGAGGAGCGCCGACTGACGCCCGACCGGCAGTTCACCACGCTCTTCCGGAAGTTCGCCGAGGCGATCAGCCGCGGGGACGTCGCCGGACCGGCCCGCGACATCGAACGGCAGGCGCGCCTGGTGGAGCGGGTCGCCACCACCGCTCGCCGCTTTCCCCTGTGAACCCCGCGTCCCCTGCACCCCTGCACCTCGTGAGCCTCCCGCACCCCGAATCCCTCGCATCACCAAGAGAAAGGTCGACCGCATGGACTTCTCTGCCAACGCGCGCGAAGTGACCACCTGCCGGATCTGCGGCGAACAGGACTGGCAGGAGGTCGTTGACTTCGGCCCCGTGCCCCTGGCGGACAGCTTCCTCGAACCAGCCGCGTCCTACCATGACGAGCCGCGCTACCCGCTGGCCGTGGTCTCCTGCCGCAACTGCCGGCTGATGAGCCTGACGCACGTCGTAGACCCCGAAGTGCTCTACCGGACCTACCCGTACACGACCTCCGACTCGGAGACGATCAAGAAGCACATGGGGCACGTCGTCGCGGTCTGCGTCGAGCGCTTCGGCATCCCCGAGGGCAGCTTCGTCCTCGAGATCGGCAGCAACACGGGCTCCCAGCTCAGGGCCTTCCAGAACGCCGGCATGCGCACGCTCGGCATCGACCCGGCGCGCAACATCGCGACAGTGGCCAACGAGCGGGGCATCGAGACGCTGCCGGAGTTCTTCTCGGTCGACACCGCGGCGCTCGTCAAGAAGAGCTACGGGACGCCCCAGTTGATCCTGGGCCGGCACCTCTTCGCACACATCGACGACGTGGCCTCGGTCGCCGCGGGCGTCCGCGATCTGCTGGGGCCGGACAGCCTGTTCGCCATCGAGGTGCCGTACCTGGTGGACATGCTCGAACGCAACGAGTTCGACACGATCTACCACGAGCATCTGTCCTACTTCGGCATCGGCACCCTGGTCACCCTCTTCCGGCGCCACGGTCTGCGGGTGGTGGACGTCGATCGGCTCGCCGTGCACGGCGGCTCCGTCCTGGTCTTCGTGGGACTGGACGACGGCACGCGGGCGACCCGCGCCACCACCGCCTCTTCACCGCCAAGGAGGGTCGCGCTGTCGTCGTCGGCTCCTCGGCTCTCGACGGCGACAACCGGGTCCGGGAGCAGTTCCTCGATCATCGTCTCGGCCCTTCCCCTTGGGCGTGTGCGGCGCGGTCTGCCGGGCGGCGCCGGTCCCCCCGTGCCTGCCTCGCGAACACCGTACCCGGCTCCAGGGGCGACCGGGGGTTTCGCACTCGAACCGCATGGTCCCAGGTGCTGGAATTCCGGCGCTGCGATCCCCTGCCGTGCCGCAGGACGCGCGCTGAGGGTCGGCCAGGTGCCTCGCGCGGCCTGGCCGGTCCGGCGGGGCGGGGGCTTGGCATGCGAGGATGCCGGCATGAACCGACTGGCTCACTCTCAGTCACCCTATCTGCTCCAGCACGCCTCCAATCCAGTGGACTGGTGGCCATGGGGAGAGGAGGCGATGCAAGAGGCCAGGCGGCGGGACGTGCCGGTGGTGTTGAGCGTGGGCTATTCGAGTTGCCACTGGTGTCATGTGATGGCGCACGAGTCGTTCGAGGACGAGGCGACGGCCGCGGTGATGAACGCGGGCTATGTCAGCGTCAAGGTGGACCGCGAGGAGCGGCCGGACGTGGACGCCGTGTACATGGAGGCGGTGCAGGCGGCGACCGGGCAGGGCGGGTGGCCGATGACGGTGTTCCTGACGCCCGACGGGGAGCCGTTCTACTTCGGGACGTACTTCCCGCCGGAGCCCCGGCACGGGATGCCGTCGTTCCGGCAGGTGCTGGAAGGGGTTTCGGCGGCGTGGCGGGAGCGGCGCGGCGAGGTGGACGAGGCGGCCGGGCGGATCGTCGCGGAGCTGGCCGGGCGGCGCATCGACCTGGGGGAGAAGGTGCCGGAGCCGCCGGGGGCGGACGATCTCGCGGCGGCGCTGCTGGGGTTGACGCGGGAGTTCGACGCGGTGAACGGCGGGTTCGGCGGGGCGCCGAAGTTCCCGCCGGCGCTGGTGCTGGAGTTCCTGCTGCGGCACCACGCGAGGACGGGGTCCGAGGGCGCGCTGCAGATGGTGCGGGCGACGTGTGAGGCGATGGCCCGGGGCGGGATGTACGACCAGTTGGGCGGCGGCTTCGCCCGCTACTCGGTGGACGCGGGGTGGGTGGTCCCGCACTTCGAGAAGATGCTGTTCGACAACGCGCTGCTGTGCCGGGTGTACGCACATCTGTGGCGGGCGACGGGTTCGGAGTCCGCGCGCCGGGTGGCGTTGGAGACGGCCGACTTCATGGTGCGGGAACTGGGCACGAACCAGGGCGGCTTCGCGTCCGCGCTGGACGCCGACAGCGCGGTGCCGGGCGCGGAGGACGGTCCGCACCGGGAGGGCGCCTTCTACGTGTGGACGCCCGACGAGTTGCGTGAGGTGCTCGGCGAGGAGGACGCGGCGCTGGCGGCCGGCTACTTCGGGGTGACCGCCGAGGGCACGTTCGAGGAGGGCGCGTCCGTGCTGCAGCTGCCGGACCGGGACCCGGCGGACGCCGAGGCGGAGGGTGAGGGCGAGCCGGCGTTGGTGGACGTGGAGCGGATCCGCTCGATCCGGGAGCGGCTGCTCGCGGCGCGGGAGCTGCGGCCGAGGCCGGGCCGGGACGACAAGGTGGTGGCGGCGTGGAACGGGCTGGCGGTGGCGGCGCTGGCGGAGACCGGCGCCTACTTCGGGCGTCCTGACCTGGTGGACGCCGCGACGGCCGCCGCCGACCTGCTGGTCGGGGTCCACCTGGACGACCGGGGGCGCATCGCCCGCACCTCGCGGGACGGGGTGGCCGGGCAGAGCGCGGGGGTGCTGGAGGACTACGCGAGCACGGCCGAGGGCTTCCTGACCCTGTTCGCGGTGACCGGCGACGCCGCGTGGCTCGAGCTCGCCGGGGTGCTGCTGGAGGCGGTGCTGACGCACTTCGTCGCCCCGGACGGCGCGCTGTACGACACGGCCGACGACGCGGAGCGGCTGATCCGCCGCCCGCAGGACCCGACGGACAACGCGACGCCGTCCGGTTGGACGTCCGCCGCCGGCGCGCTGCTGACGTACGCCGCGTACACCGGCAGCAGCCGGCACCGCACGGCGGCCGAGCGGGCGCTCGGGGTGGTCGGGGCGCTGGGGCGCAGGGTGCCGCGTTTCGTCGGCTGGGGGCTGGCGGTCGCGGAGGCGGCGCTGGACGGGCCGCGCGAGGTGGCCGTGGTCGGCCGGGACGGGGACGCGGACCGGGACGCCCTGCACCGGGCGGCGCTGCTGTCCGACGCGCCCGGCGTGGCGGTGGCGGTGGGCGAGCCGTCGGCGGGCGAGGTGTCGGTGGGCGAGGCGGAGGACGAGGCGGACGGGCGGGGCGTCCCTCTGTTGGCGGACCGGCCGCTGGTGGACGGGCGGCCGGCGGCGTACGTGTGCCGGCACTTCGCGTGTGCCGCGCCGACGACCGATCCGGCGGTGCTGGTGGCCTCGTTGCGGCCGGGGGAGGGGCGCGGGTAACCGCCCCGGAGCCCGGTGGGACGGCGTCCACGTGGTGAAAAACACCAGGCGCGTCGTCCCGGCCGGCCGTATCGTGACCAGCATGCAGGTGATCCAGTCAACCAAGCTCGCCAATGTCTGCTACGAGATCCGGGGCCCGGTGCTCGAGGAGGCGATGCGGCTGGAGGCTGCCGGTCACCGCATCCTCAAGCTGAACACGGGGAACCCGGCGGCCTTCGGCTTCGACTGCCCGCCGGAGATCCTGGAGGACATGCTCCGCAACGTCGGCGACGCGCACGGCTACGGTGACGCGAAGGGGCTGCTGGCGGCCCGCCGCGCGGTGATGCAGCACTACCAGACGCAGGGCATCCAGCTGTCGGTGGAGGACGTCTACCTCGGCAACGGGGTGTCCGAGCTGATCCAGATGGCGATGCAGGCGCTGCTGGACGACGGCGACGAGGTGCTGGTCCCGGCGCCGGACTACCCGCTGTGGACGGCGTCGGTCGCTCTCTCCGGCGGTACGGCGGTGCACTACCGCTGCGACGAGCAGTCGGACTGGATGCCGGACCTGGCGGACATCGAGCGCAAGATCACCGACCGCACCAAGGCGCTGGTGATCATCAACCCGAACAACCCGACGGGCGCGGTCTACTCCGAGGAGATGCTGCGCTCGCTGACGGAGATCGCCCGCCGGCACAACCTGGTGGTCTGCTCGGACGAGATCTACGACAAGATCCTCTACGACGACGCCGTGCACGTGCCGACCGCCGCCATCGCGCCCGACCTGCTGACGCTGACGTTCAACGGGCTGTCGAAGGCGTACCGGGTGGCGGGCTACCGCAGCGGCTGGCTCGCGGTGTGCGGGCCGAAGTCCCACGCCGAGAGCTACATCGAGGGTCTGACGATCCTGGCGAACATGCGGCTGTGCGCGAACATGCCGGCGCAGCACGCGGTGGCCACCGCGCTCGGCGGCCGCCAGTCGATCAAGGACCTGGTGCTGCCCGGCGGCCGGCTGCGGGAGCAGCGGGACACGGCGCACGAGCTGCTGACGCAGATCCCCGGCGTGAGCTGTGTGAAGCCCAAGGGCGCGCTGTACGCCTTCGCCCGGCTGGACCCGAAGGTCTTCAAGATCAAGGACGACCGGCAGATGGTGCTGGACCTGCTGCGGGCCGAGAAGATCATGATCGTGCACGGCTCGGGCTTCAACTGGCCGGAGCCGGACCACTTCCGCATCGTGACGCTGCCCGCGGTGGACGAACTGACGGACGCGATCGAGCGGATCGGCCGCTTCCTGGACGGCTACAGCCAGCACTGACGACGTCTGAGCGGCTGCGTGGACGGCCCCGCCCGGCTTCGGGCGGGGCCGTCGGCGTCTCCGGCGAGGAGCGTCATGTCGCTCGACTACAACTTTAGACTCAGTCCAAGTTAGGATGGTGTTTCCGCACGCGCCAGGAGGCCATCCATGTACGAACAGATCCGCACCCCGTCGGTGCACACCATGGCTGAGCCGGACGCTTCCGAGAACCGCTTCCCGAACCGCTCACGCGAGGAGGAGCTGGACATCCGGCTGGCCGGGTACCTCACCGCGCTGCTCACCGTCACCGACGAGCTGCGCGCGCTCAGCCCCGGACCCGAGTTCAACTCCGCGGCGAACCGGCTCGCGGTGCAGGTCGCCCGGCTGCGTGGCGGGCAGGCGCCGCTGCGGGCCGAGCCGTCCGTGCGGGACTGCTCGCCCGAGCACGTCGAGGCGCTGCACCGCAGGGCGCACACCATCGCGGGCAACGCGCTGGTCGTCGCCACCGCCCGGGGCGACGTGCCCGGCGAGGCGCTGGCCGCCTCCCGGCTGGCGTACCACGCCGCCGCGCTCGGGCTCTGACCGCCGGGGGCCCGGGAGTGTACGTAACGCCGGCGGGCGCCGACCGGCCGGTCACCGGCCCGTCGGCGCCCGACGGCGTTCGACTCCCGCGGAGCCGCGGAGGGATCAGCCCAGGCGCTCGACCAGGGCGTGGTACTCGTCCCACAGCTCCTTCGGCGTGTGCGTGCCGAAGGTCTCCAGGTGCTCGGGGATCAGCGCGGCCTCCTGGCGCCACACGTCACGGTCGACGCGCAGCAGGAAGTCCAGCTGCTCCTCGGTCAGCTCCAGGCCCTCGGTGTCGAGCGCGTCCTTGGTCGGCAGCACGCCGATCGGCGTCTCGACGCCCTCGGCCTCGCCGTTGAGCCGGCCCACGATCCACTTCAGCACCCGGCTGTTCTCGCCGAAGCCCGGCCACACGAAGCGGCCCTGGTCGTCCTTGCGGAACCAGTTGACGTAGTAGATCTTCGGCAGCTTCTCCGGGTCGGCCTGCTGGCCGACGCGGACCCAGTGGGCCATGTAGTCGCCCATGTTGTAGCCGCAGAACGGCAGCATCGCGAACGGGTCGCGGCGCAGCTCGCCGACCTTGCCCTCGGCGGCGGCCGTCTTCTCGGAGGCGACGTTGGCGCCGAGGAAGACGCCGTGCCGCCAGTCGAAGGACTCGGTCACCAGCGGGACGGCGCTGGCGCGACGGCCGCCGAAGAGGATCGCCGAGATCGGCACGCCCTTCGGGTCCTCCCACTCGGGGGCGATCGTCGGGCACTGCGCGGCCGGCACGGCGAAGCGGGCGTTCGGGTGGGCGGCCGGGGTCTCGGACTGCGGCGTCCAGTCGTTGCCGCGCCAGTCGGTGAGGTGGGCCGGCGCCTCCTCGGTCATGCCCTCCCACCACACGTCGCCGTCGTCGGTGAGGGCGACGTTGGTGAAGACGGTGTTGCCCCAGAGGGTCTTCATGGCGTTGGCGTTGGTGTGCTCGCCGGTGCCGGGCGCGACGCCGAAGAAGCCCGCCTCCGGGTTGATCGCGTAGAGCCGGCCGTCCTCGCCGAAGCGCATCCAGGCGATGTCGTCGCCGATGGTCTCCACGGTCCAGCCGGGGATCGTCGGCTCCAGCATGGCCAGGTTCGTCTTGCCGCAGGCGGACGGGAAGGCGGCGGCGACGTACCGGGCCTCACCGCGCGGCGGCGTCAGTTTGAGGATGAGCATGTGCTCGGCCAGCCAGCCCTCGTCGCGGGCCATGACGGAGGCGATGCGCAGCGCGTAGCACTTCTTGCCGAGCAGCGCGTTGCCGCCGTAGCCGGAGCCGAAGGACCAGATCTCGCGGGACTCGGGGAAGTGCGAGATGTACTTGGTCTCGTTGCACGGCCAGGGCACGTCCTGCTCGCCCTCGGCGAGCGGCGCGCCGACGCTGTGCACGGCCTTCACGAAGAACCCGTCGGTGCCCAGCTCGTCGAGGACGGCCTGGCCCATGCGGGTCATGGTGCGCATCGACACGGCGACGTACGCCGAGTCGGTGATCTCCACGCCGAGCGCGGACAGCGGTGAGCCGAGCGGGCCCATGCAGAACGGGACGACGTACATCGTGCGGCCGCGCATGGAGCCGCGGAAGACCCCGCCCCGCTCGCCGTCGCCGACGAAGATCTCCCGCATCTCGGCGGGCGCCTTCCAGTGGTTCGTGGGGCCCGCGTCCTCCTCCTTCTCGGAGCAGATGAAGGTGCGGGTCTCCACCCGGGCGACGTCCGTCGGGTCGGAGGCGGCGTAGTACGAGTTGGGGCGCTTGACGGGGTCGAGCCTGGTGAAGGTGCCCGCCTCGACGAGCTCCTCGCACAGGCGCTCGTACTCGGCTTCCGAGCCGTCGCACCAGACGATCCGGTCGGGCTGGGTGAGGGCAGCGATCTTGTCCACCCAGGCGACCAGTTCCTGGTGCCGGGTGGGGGCAGTGGTGGTGGTGGGAGCCGCAGTGCTGCGCGCCACAATCGCTCCAGTGTGTTGAGGGTTTTTGTGTTGTCGGGCGCCCGCGCCCGCGTTCGGCGGGTGACGCCCCGTGCTCGGCCCCTTGGGGGCTGCGACCCGGACGCTGCGGCGATGCTCATCCGGTGTCGACCACGCTCATCTGATCATGTCTCGCTCGCTCGTATGTGTCCAGGGCGCCGACAGGTGAGCATCACCACTCCGGGGAGTTGCCTTCGTTACACCTGGGTTCAAGGGGGTGAACACCCCTCCTTCACCTACGGATCCGTAGGTAGCCTTCTGTCATGACTGCTGCCGCGCCCCGGTCCGCGACCGCGTTGCCAGAGACGTCAGGTGCCCCCGACAGCCCGCACGGCGTCCGTTCCATGCTGCCCTTCGAGTTGAAACCCCGCCTGCGGGGCTGGCTGCACGCCGGCATGTTCCCCGCCGTCCTGGTGTCCGGCGTGTTCCTGACCGCGTTCGCCGAGTCGACGCGCGGCCGCCTCGCCTGCGCCGTCTACACCCTCACCGCCTGCCTGCTGTTCGGCGTAAGCGCCCTCTACCATCGGGGGAACTGGGGGCCGCGGGCCAGCGCCGTGCTCCGCCGGCTCGACCACGCCAACATCTTCCTGATCATCGCCGGCACCTACACGCCGCTGACTATCCTGCTGCTGGACGGCACCAAGGGGCAGGCCCTGCTGTGGGGCGTCTGGGGGGCTGCCGCGGCGGGCATCGCCTTCCGGGTGCTGTGGGTCGGCGCGCCGCGCTGGCTCTACACGCCGTGCTACATCGCGATGGGCTGGGCCGCCGTCTTCTTCCTGCCGGACTTCCTCCAGACGGGCGGCATCGCGGTACTCGTCCTGGTGATCGTCGGCGGACTGCTCTACAGCGCGGGCGGTGTCATCTACGGCATCAAGCGGCCCAACCCGTGGCCGCGCTGGTTCGGCTTCCACGAGGTGTTCCACTCGCTGACGCTCGCGGCGTTCGTGGTGCACTACGTGGGGATCTCACTGGTCGCCTACCGCCACGGCTGACGGCGCACCGCGCGGCCGGCGACGGCGGACGTGCGGCGGCCGTCCCGGACGGCCGCCTCGCCGTTCACCCACACGTGCGGCACGCCCACGGGCAGCGCCCTCGGCGTGTCGTAGGTGGCGCCGGCCGCCACCGTCACCGGGTCGAAGAGCACCAGGTCCGCGCGGTACCCCTCGCGGACCAGCCCCCGGTCCGGCAGCCGCAGCCGGGCCGCCGGGCGCGACGTCAGATGCGCCACGCACTCCTCGAGTGACAGCACACCGAGCTCCCGCACGTAGTGGCCCAGATAGTGGGGGAACGTGCCGTAGGCACGCGGGTGGGGGCGCGCGCCGCGCAGGATGCCGTCGCTCCCGCCGGTGTGCGCCCGGTGGCGCATCACCGCGCGCACGTTCTCCTCGTGGCCCACGTGCTGGAGGATCGTCGTGCCGAGGCGGTCGGCGCGCAGCAGCTCGCGGGCCTCGGCGAAGCCGCGCAGCCGGCGGCCCACCCAGTGCCCGAGCGCCGGGTCGGCGACACCGGAGACCTCCACCGTGTGCCAGTCGACGGGCACGCCGTGGCAGCCGTCCGAACCCGTCTCCTCCATCGCCCGGCGGATCTCCTCGGCCGTCGCCGGATCGGCCAGCCGGCCCAGGGTGGCACCGGGGCCGCCCTCGGCCGCCCAGCTCGGCAGCAGCGCCGCCAGCGTCGTGCAGCCGGGCAGATAGGGGTAGCTGTCCAGGGTGAGGTCGACGCCGTCGGCCAGCGCCTCGTCGAGCAGGGCCAGCAGTTCACCGGCCCGGCCCTCGTTGACGCCGAAGTTCAGGGTGGCGTGGGTGAGGTGGAGGGCGCAGCCGGTGGCGCGGGCCAGCGCCACCATCTCGGCGTACGCCTCCAGCGCGCCGGCGCCGTAGGAGCGGTGGTGCGGGCAGAAGTAGCCGCCGTGCGCGGCGGTGACCCGGCACAGCTCGGCCAGCTCCCGGCCGTCGGCGTACATGCCGGGGGCGTAGGTCAGCCCCGCCGACAGGCCCACCGCGCCCTGCGCCAGGCCCTCGGCGACCAGCGCCCGCATCCGGTCCAGCTCGCCGTCGGTCGCCGGCCGGTCGGCCCAGCCGACGGCGAGCATCCGGACCGTGCCGTGCGGGACGAGGTAGGCGGCGTTGACGGCGACGCCCCGGTCGAGCCGGTCCAGGTAGCCGGCCACGTCACGCCAGTCGAAGTCGATGTCGTCGCCGTCGCCGTTCCAGCCGGTGACCGCCTGCCGCACCTCGGCGAGGGTGCGGTCGTCCACGGGGGCGTAGGACAGCCCGTCCTGGCCGACCACCTCCAGCGTCACGCCCTGCGCGAGCTTCGCCGAGTGATCACGGTCGCGGAGGAGTTCCAGGTCGCTGTGCGCGTGCATGTCGACGAAGCCCGGGCACAGCACCAGGCCGTCGGCGTCCACCACCCGGCGCCCGGTGAGGCCGCGGCCGATCGCGGCGATCCGGCCGTCCCGCAGCCCGACCTCGGGGCCGACCGGGCCGGCCGGCGCCCCGCTGCCGTCGACGATCCGGGCGCCCCGGATCACGGTGTCCAGCCGCGCGTCCATGATCTCCTCAGCAGTCTCAGAAGAAGGTGCGGACGTAGTCGGTGACCGTGCCGTCGGCGGTGACCAGCGGGATCAGCTGCCAGCGGTCGAAGATCGTGCACGGGTGGGACATGCCGAGCCCGACCCAGTCGCCCACCGCGAGGTCCGCGTCGGCGTCCACCGCCAGCCACGCGTGCTGGTCCGAGAGCCTGGTGACGATCAGCCCGCTCGCCGGCCGGACCACCCCGTCCGCCGCACGCACCAGCTTCGCCTCGGGCAACCGCAGGTCGTGCGCGGCGTCCCGCTTCCCGGCGTTGAGGAACGCCTGGCCGGGGCTGGGTCGGGACACGACCTGCGCCCACAGCACAAACGCCGCCCGCAGCCCGCCCTCGTCGGGCACCCGGTTGAACGGCGTCAACTCCCGGTAGTGCCCGTCGTCGTGGGACACGTACGCGCCCGACCGCAGCAGCCGCAGCACCGGCGCCGACAGCTCAGACGGCCCGGGCAGCTCCGCGGGGTCCCCGAAGACCTCCGCCACGGCGTCGAACCACGCGCTGCCGCCCGCGCTCACCACGATCTCGTCCAGGCCGGCGAAGTGCCCCGCCGCGTCGAGCGAGCGGGCCAGCGCGGTCAGCCGGCGCAGCCACGCCGTCACCCGCTCCTCGGTGGCGCCGGGCACCTCGCCCTCGTAGCCGGCGACGCCGACCAGCCGCAGCGTCGAGGTGCCGGCGACGGCCTCGGCGACGGCCGTGGCGTCCTTCTCCTCCCGCACCCCGGTGCGGGCGCCGTCGCCCGCGCCCAGCTCGACCACCACGTCCAGCGGCCGCCCGGAGCCGGCCGACCGCAGCGCCTCGTCCATCAGCGCCACCCCGCGCACCGAGTCGACGTAGACGACCAGCGTGAAGTCCGGGTCGGCGGCCAGCTCGCCGGCGACCCAGCGCAGCGCGGCGGCGTCTACCAACTCGTTGGCGAGGAACACCCGTGGGACGCCGAAGGCCCGGCACACCCGCACCTGGGCGGGGTTGGCGACGGTGATGCCCCACGCGCCGCGCCTGAGCTGTTCGTCGAAGAGCGCCGGCGCCATCGACGTCTTGCCGTGCGGGGCGAACGCCAGACCGTGGCGGGCCGCGTACGTCTGCAGTGCGGAGAGGTTGTACTCCAGCGCCTCCGCCGAGAGGGCGAGCACCGGCGTGGTGAAGCCGCCGGTGAACAGCGAACGCCGCTCGTCCGCCAGCTCGCCGACCGTCCGGCCCGCCGCGTCCGGCGGCAGCCCCTTGAAGCGGTGGTCGACGACCTCCGCCCGCAGACGGGTGGTGTTGCGGCTGATCCTGCTGTCCGGGGCGCTTCGGCTTTCCAGGTTGGGCATGGCCGAACCGTACTCCGGACCGGTGAAGGCGCGCAGCGGGCTGTTGCGTTCTGCGCAACAGGCGTTGTGTTGAGTGCACCGCCCTGCTCTAGCATGCGCGCCGTGACCAGCCGCAGCCCGTATCCCGTGGATCTTGTGTGCCTGGGGGAGTCGATGGTCGTCCTCCGGCCGGACCGGCCGACCTCCCTGGCCGGAGCCGAACTCTTCGCACGGGGCGTGGGCGGCGCCGAGTCCAACGTCGCCTGCGCGCTCGCCGCCGCCGGGCACACCGCCCGCTGGATCAGCCGGCTCGGCACCGACGGCTTCGGCGACCACCTGCTGGCCACCGTCGCCGCCGCCGGCGTCGACACCGGCTGGGTCGACCGCGACCCCGACCGCCCCACCGGTGTGTACTTCCGCACCGACGGGGAACGCGGCGCCACCCTGGAGGTCGCCTACTACCGCGCCGGCTCCGCCGCCTCCGCGCTCTCCCCCGACAACGTGGACCCCGCCGCCGCCGACTCCGGCCGGGTACTGCACCTGACCGGCATCACCCCGGCACTCTCCGACGGCTGCCTGCGCCTGGTGCGGGAACTCACCGCGCCGCGCCCCGGCCGCCCGCTGGTCTCCTTCGACGTCAACTACCGGGCCGACCTGTGGCGGGGCCGCGACCCCGCCCTGCTGCGCGAACTCGCCGCCCGCGCCGACCTCGTCTTCGTCGGTGCCGACGAGGCGGCACACGCCTGGGGCGTCCAGCCCTGCCCGGACGCGGTCCGCCGCGCGCTGCCGGAACCGGCCACCCTGGTCGTCAAGGAAGGCGGCCGGGGCGCCACCGTGCTCACCTCGGGCCCGGAGCCGCGGGTTGTGCACGCCCCGGCCCCGCGGGTGGACGTCGTCGCCCCGGTCGGCGCCGGGGACGCCTTCGCCGCCGGCTACCTGTCCGCCACCCTGCGCGGCCTGCCGGCCCACCTCCGGCTGCGGCACGGCCACCTGGCCGCCGCGGCCGCCCTCACCGTGCCCGGCGACCACGCCGGACCACCGCCGCGCGCCCTCGTCGAGAGGCTCGCCGCACTCGACGACCGCACATGGGCGACACTGCGACTGGCCCGCGACTGGGCCACGGCGGAGAACACACCGGAAGGCAGCCCGTCATGAGCCAGACCGTCGACCGCGCGCTGAGCATCCTCCCCCTGCTCGCCGAAGGCCCCGCGAACCTCGAACAGGTCGCCGGCCACCTCGGCGTGCACAAGTCCACCGCGCTGCGGCTGCTGCGCACCCTGCACGAGCACGGCCTGGTGCACCGCCGGCCGGACCAGCGGTACCGCCTCGGCTCCCGGCTCTTCGCCCTCGCCCAGCAGGCGATGGAGAACCTGGACGTGCGCGAGGTCGCCCAACCGCACCTGCTGGAACTCAACCGCCGCACCGGCCACACCGTGCACCTGGCGGTCCGCGAGGAGAACGACGTCGCCTACGACGTCACCTACATCGACAAGGTCGACAGCCGCTACCCGGTGCGCATGTACTCCCGCATCGGCAAACCGGTCGCCATCACCGTCGCCGCCGTCGCCAAACTGCTGCTCGCCGACCTGCCGGAGGCCGAACGGCGCGCCGTCGCCGGGCGTCTGGAGTACCGCCGCTACACCGCGCGCTCCACACCGAACGCGACCGCGTTCCTCGCGGAGCTGGCCAAGGTGCGCGAACAGGGCTGGGCCACCGACTTCGGCGGCCACGAGGAGTCCATCAACTGCGTGGCCGCGCCGATCACCGGCGTCGACGCGCGCGTCATCGCCGCGCTGTCCCTCTCCGCGCCCAACGTGGTGGTGTCCGCCGAGCAGTTGCTCACCCTGCTGCCGCACGTGCGGCGGGCCGCCGCCGACATCAGCGCCGAGTACGCCGGGCGGCCACGCGGCGGCGAGCCGCAGCCCGTCTGATTCCGACCGTGCCACTCAGCCTCCGTGTGAGCGACGCGCGTTGGCCGGTTGCTGGTGTACGCCGGTCCGCCCTGCCGGCGAACCGGCTTTCCCTGCCCTTGCTCCGCAGGAGCTTCGTTTCCTCCCCCGGCTGAAGCCGGGGGTATCCCCGAAGGAAGGTCCCGATGACCGACAAGACCGCCGTCACCCCCGCCACGCACACC
>NZ_WMLF01000590.1 GCF_014156695.1 Streptomyces durbertensis
GCCGGGCTCTGTGCCGTCCCTCCGGGAGGAGTTCGGCTCAGATCGAGCCGAGGTCCGAGGAGTTCCACCGCTTCGGCCGCATCCGGACGGTCACCAGTTCGCCGAACTGGGGGCCGCGGGTCTTGAGGTACTCGGCGGCGCCCTCTTCGCCGAGGTAGCGCTCGGCCATGGCGGTGTCCTCGGCCTCGGTGGCGGGGCGGATCTCACTCACCGGGCCCTCGACGGAGACGTAGCGGACGCTCGGCTCCAGCCGCTCGGCCATCAGGGAGAAGCGGCCCGCCTCGCTGATGAGCCTGGCCTTGCGGGAGTCGGCCTCGGTGACGATCCACAGCTCCCCGCCGGGCTCGTAGTCGTACCAGACGGGGATCACCAGGGGGCCTCTGTCCGCTCCGGCCTCCACGGCGAGGGCTCCGATGTGCGGCTCGGTGAGAAACTGCTCGCGCTCTTCACGGGACAGCGGCGGCATGGCTACGCTCCTGAACTCGACGTACTGGTCCATGTGTTACAGCGCAGGTGCGGCCGCCGGCATTCCCGTTCGGGTCAGTTGACCGGTTCCAGGCCGCAGTTGGCGACCTCGTCCAGTCGCGCGGGGTCGGTCATGCGGACGGTGATGTTGCGGGACTGTCCGGCTTCCAGGGAGACGCGCTCACTGCCGGTGGAGACGACGATCCCGGAGTCGTCCATGAAGCGGACGGTGACGGTCCAGCTGCCGGACCGGGAGCTGGGCGCGCTGACCTGGACGTCGGCCGTGGGGTCGGCGACGCCGGCGCAGCGCACGATGTTCGCGGTCGGCTTGGGCTTGTCGGCGCTGCCGCCCGTGGTGCCGCCTGAGGACGAGCCGCCGCTGGTGCCGCTGCTGGAGTCCCGGCCGCAGCCTCCCCCGTCGCCGCCGTCGGTTCCGCCCCGCTTGGCCGGGGTGAAACCGCTCAGCGCCAGGATGACCACACCGACGACGGCGGCCAGCTTGAGCTGACTCCTCATTGCTCTTTCCTCCACGGCTTGACACGTGCACAGCAAGTGCTTGCCGAGTCGGAGACGTCACCGGCGTACGACCGGTTCCCGTCTTCGTGGCTGGTTTCCGCTGCTCACGGCGTAGTTGCCGGAACGTCGTCCGCCGCCGCGCGGAACGGTGTCCGGGCGGCGGCAGGCGGCAGGCGGGCAGGGCCGGGAGGCGGGCCCGCCGGCGTCAGCCGTGCTGACCGGTGCCCTTCGCGGCGTCCAGCGCGTAGACGCAGCGGTCCTTGCTGGAGGCGTAGAGCACACCGCCGACGACCAGTGGCGTACCGGTGATCTCGCCGCCGGTCTCCAACTTCCAGCGCAGCGTGCCGGCGACGGCGTCCAGGGTGTAGAGGCAGTTGTCCGCCGAGCCGAAGTGCACCCGTCCGTCGACCGACACCGGGCGGCCGACGATCTCCGCGCCGGCGCCGAAGCGGTAGCGGGCGGAGCCGGGCACGGCGTCGATGGTGTAGAGCGCGTTGCCGCTGGTGACGTGCACCATGCCGTCGGCGACCACCACCGGTTCGATGGAGCTGCGGGCCTCGGTGGGCACCCGCCAGCGGTCGTAGCCGTTGGTGGCGTCGAGCGCGTAGACCGTACCGAGGTAGTCGGCGACGTACACGCCGCCGCCGGCGATGGCGGGCCCCGGCGCGAACGCGGGCGGGCTGAGGAAGGCGGCCGGCGAGTCGAAACGCCACCGCTCGGCGCCCGAGTTGCCGTCGAGACCGAGCACGCGGGAGCCGGCGCAGACGTAGACGGCGCCGTCCTCCGCGGGGCGCACCCGCACGGGGGTGCCGCCGACGGCGGCGCTGTCGCCGACGGGGTGGCGCCAGCGCTCGACGCCGGTGCGGGCGTCCAGCGCGTACAGCTGGCCGTCGGCCCAGACGTAGGCGGTGCCGTCGTGCAGCAGCGGGCCGGCGTCGGGCGTCTCGAAGTCGGTCTGGGCGCCCGCGATGGTCCACAGCAGGTCGCCGGTGGCCGACTCCCACGCCTGGACGCCGCCGCCCCGGGTGCCGGTGAGGACCGTGCCGCGCTCGGCCTGGAGGGAGTAGACCCAGCCGTCGACGGCGAGCTTCCACCGCTCGGCGCCGTCCTTGGCGCCGAGCGCGAACAGGCTGGGCCCGTCCGAGGCGTGCACGCGGCCGCTGGAGACGGCCATCGACCACGCCACCTCGCTGGTCTTGAAGCGGCGTTTGCCGCTGGCCACGTCCAGGGCGTGCACCTCGAAGGAGGTGACGTAGAGCAGGTCGTCCACGACAACCGGGGTGCCCCACAGGTCGTTTGTCATCCGGAAGCGCCAGGGGCGCCAGCGCTCGGGGCGGCCCGGCACGTGCGGCGGCGGTTCGCTGACGGCGGGGCCGCCGGGCGTCCGGCCGCCGCTCGGCGCCGTGACGTGCGCCGAGCCCCCGGGTCCGCCGTTCACGCCGCGGGCCGCCGGACCGCCGGGGGGTCCCGCGGGCGCCGGCGGTACGGCGGGCAGCAGGGCCCGCCCGGCGGACGGCTCGGGCGCCCGCAGCCAGCCCGCGGGACGCACGGCGACCTGCCGCCCGTCGGACCGTCTCGGCCCGGGCCCGATGGGCAGTTGGGCGCCGGCCAGCCGCACCCGGTCGTCGCCCGGCGGGGCGCCGAGCGGGGACGGCCCGCCGGAGACGGCGGGACCGCCGGAGGGGAAGGGC
>NZ_WMLF01000591.1 GCF_014156695.1 Streptomyces durbertensis
CCCCCGAGGCGCGCGGCGAACTCGCCGCCGCCCAGGACCTCGTCGGCTACACCACCTACCTCGACCGGGTCCCCCACCGCCCCGGCCAGCGCCGCCACCCCTCCGACAACAAGGTCGAGTCCGAACGCGCCGAGTTCGCCCTCGACCTCGCCCGACGCGGCCGCCGCGTCGCCGTGGTCTCCTCCGGCGACCCGGGCGTCTTCGCGATGGCCACCGCAGTACTGGAGGTCGCCGCCACCGAGCCCTACGCAAACGTCCCCGTCCGCGTCGTGCCCGGCGTCACCGCCGCCAACGCCGCCGCCTCCCGCGTCGGAGCCCCCCTCGGCCACGACTACGCCGTCATCTCCCTCTCCGACCGCCTCAAGCCCTGGGAGGTCATCGCGCAGCGCCTCGCCGCCGCCGCCTCCGCCGACCTCGCCCTGGCCCTCTACAACCCCGGCTCCCGCAGCCGCACCTGGCAGGTCGGCAAGGCCCGCGAACTCCTCCTGGAACACCGCGCCCCCGACACCCCCGTCGTCCTCGCCCGCGACGTGGGCGGCCCCACGGAACGCGTCCGCACCGTCCCCCTCGCCGACCTCAACCCCGCCGACGTCGACATGCGCACGATCATCCTGATCGGCAGCTCCCAGACCCAACACACCAACAACACCGTCTGGACCCCCCGCCGCTACCCCGACTGACGCGGAGCCGCCACAGGGGTCGGCCCCGAGCAGGCACCCCTGCTCGGGGTCGACCCCTGTGGCTGGGACCTCCGCGCTCAGATGCTTGTGTGCACGTGGGCGAGGAACGCGGCGAACTGCTGCGGAGCGACGAGCAGCGCCGGTCCCTCCGGCGTCTTGGAGTCACGGAGGGCGACGGCCTGGTAGGCGGTGTCGGTCAGGTCGGCGATCTCGACGCAGTTGTTGCCGGTGCCGCCGCTGTAGGAGGACTTGCGCCAGTGGGCGCCGGCCAGTTCGGTGGCCTTCGGGGTGCGGGTGTGAGTGGTCATTCGGTGATCTCTCGCGATAGCAGTTTCAGGAACCTCGGGGTGTCCTCGGGCGGCAGGGACGACGCCACGAGCGCGTTGAACCTGCGGGAGAACTTCCCGACCTCGCGGGGTGTGTCGGTGACCGACGAGGCACCCCACGCGTTGTCGACCTGGACCGTGGATGGCAGGGTGTCGCCCAGGTTCAGGATGCTGAAGTCGTTCACGGCCAGGTAGCCGCGCACGGTCTGGGGGAGCACCTGAACCGTGACGTGGTCCAGCGCCGTGAGCTTGATGATCTCGTCGTACTGTTCGCGCATGATCTCGCTGTTGCCGACGATGTAGCGAAGGGCGGGCTCGTAGAGCACGGCCCACAGCCGCAGGGGTTCCTCCTCCCGTGTGAGGGCTTCCTTGCGCCGCATCCGCACGTCGACGTTCTGGCGGATGAACTCGGTCGTGGTTTCCTCGATCGGCTTCATCGTCTCGTACAGCGCCTGCGCGTACGAGCGGGTCTGCAGCAGTCCGAGCACCAGGCACGGGTGGAATGCCTGGATCTCGATGGCGGCGGACTCGATACCGACGAAGCGCGGCATGCCCGAGGGCATCGCGCCCTTGTACTGCGTCCACCACTCCCGGCTGGAGGACTCGCGCTGGATGGCCAGCAGGCGTTCGATGTCCTCCTCGTCCTCCACGTGATAGCGCGCGAGGAGCGTGCGTAGGTCGCCGGAGCTGCGCAGGTCTCGCAGCCCGATCTCGACGCGGTAGAGCTTGGTGTCGGACAGCGGCAGACCGTCGACCGCCTCCTCCAGGGTGAGTCCGGCCTGCTTGCGCAACTCCCTCAACTCGTGACCGAGTTCGATCCGCCGTGCGGTCGGTCTTGCCCGTGCTGCCACGTGTCTGCCTCCCGGCCTATGTGCGAGCCGCCGCTGCCGATGTGCGGAGTGTGGCACGCCAAGTGCTGGTCGAAACAGCCCATGCGCTTGCCCTGGCATGTACCACTTTCCCGCAGGTGCGACTTCCCGTGCGGTTTCCCTTGCGGTTCCACTATGCCGACCGCCACCGTGAACGTGCGCCTAGAAGACCGAAGTTGGTCGACGGCGTTCGTAGTACTGCCTGCTTCGGCTTTCATGCCCGGCGAGCAGGCCACCAGCTCCTGTGCGGCTCACTCCTTGGGAGGCGGTATGCCCGTGTGCTCCAACCCCAGCGAACCCCTCAGGTACTCCAACACTGCTGCCGCCGGGCAACCGACCACGCCGATAGCGGCGGAGGCCGCGGACTTCCGTGCCGCCCACGGCCCGCCCGCGACCTGGGACGCGCAGGAGTTCGAGGTCTACCTGGACCTGGAGCGCGTCGGCACCTCGGCGACGAAGCAGACGGGAGACGCCCCCACATGAGGACATCGAAGGCAGCCCCCTTCCGCGTCGGTGACCGCGTGCGCGGCATGTCCTACGTGCACCCCGACCGGCGACGTTGGGAGAAGCCGGAGACGTTCGAAGGCGTGGTGGTGCAGGTCGGCAGCGGCTACGCCGGCGTGGACGCCGAGCACTCCTTCGTATGGACCCGGCTCGCCGATCACACCGAGCGCCAGTCCCTCATCTGCGAGACCGAGCTGGTTCAGCCGGCCGAAGCCGAGGAGGTGTCCCGCTGATGCCCTCCCGACACCGCAAGCCCAGGCCGGACTGCGACGGCG
>NZ_WMLF01000592.1 GCF_014156695.1 Streptomyces durbertensis
GGCGGTCACAACCGCTGCACGTCGCGCCCCAGTCGGGGCCGGGCCGCGCTGCTCGGCACCGACACCACCCCGTGCCGCTGGATCCACACCTGCCGCGTCACCCACACGTCCAACACCGCCCACGTGGCCACCACCGTCGAGGCCACCGTCCCCAGCAACGCCGGGAAGGCGAACCACACTCCGGCGAGCGAGCACAACACCGTGATCGTCAACTGGACGAGCGTCAGGGCAATGATGATCACCGACCGCACGGCGGCGCTGCGGACCGGGTCCGGCATCCGGGGCCTGGCGTACATCTGACTCCCACTCCCCCTCCACAAAAGGTCGCAAGTGCTGGTCGGGCACGTGTCCAGGGCCACACACCCGGTACCGATTTTCCGGTATCCAGGGAAACTTCGGGACGATAGTCTCCCGGCGGCGCCCGCGCGCCCAACCCCGCGACGGCGAGCCCGTGACCGAGCGGTAGTAGGCTCACGCCGTCCGGCGTGCGCGGCGCCGCGGCCCGTGGGAGACCGCCACGGCCGTCAGCCGACGTGCCGGTGACCACCGCGCGCCGCACGACGCACCAGCACCACCCGACACACAACAGCACGTCAGCTCCACCACACGTCAACACGACAAGAGCCGACCGGGCACCACCCACGCCGGCAGCGCCCGGTACCGGACCGGCCCGCCCCGGCCAGGGGCGCTGAGCTAGGGGAGGCCATGCGCTTTCGCGGGAGGACCATCCGCAGGAAGATCGTGGCGCTGCTCCTCATACCCCTGACGGCGCTCACCGCCATCTGGGTCTTCGCCACGCACCACACCGCCGCCGAGGCCATGCGCATGCTGGACGCGAAGACCGCCGGCGACACCCTCGGGGAACCGATCGAACGCACCGTGCGCGCGGTCCAACGGGAGCGCCGCCACGCCCTGGTCTACCTCGCCGACCCACGGCGGTCGGACGCCCTGCCGCAACTGCACCGCCACCAACACCACACCGACCGGGCGGTGTCCGACGTCACCGGCCGCGCCCCCGGCGTGCGCGGCAGGCTCGACGACGACACCCTCGCCCGTCTCGACGCGTTTGCCGGCGGCCTCGACACCCTGCGTTCCCTCCGCGGGAGAGTCGAACGCAACACCATCTCCCGCGACCACGCCCTCGTCGCCTACAACGACCTGGTCGACCCCAGCTTCGAACTGCTCAACGGCATCCGGGCGATCGACCACGCGGTTCTGGACAAGGAGGCCCGCGCGCTGGCGGCGGCGGCCCGGGCAAGGGAACTGCTGTCCCGTCAGGACGCGCTGATGGCCGCGGCGCTGGCCGCCGGCAGGATGACCGAGCACGAGTACCGCGAGTTCTCCGACCGGGTCGCCGAACGCCGCGTGCTCCACCAGACCAGCCTCGACGCGCTCCCCGAAACCGACGCCCGGGCCTTCGAGGAGTACTGGCGCGGCTCCGACGGGCGCGCCCTGACCGCCTTCGAGAACGACGTCTTCAACGCCGGCCCCGAACGGGCCGTCCGGGCGCTCAACGCCGAACGCTGGCAGTCGGCCACCAGCGCCGCGCTCGCCGGCCTGGAGTCCCTGGACCGCTCCGGGCGGGAACGCCACGAGCAGCGGATCGCGCCCGTGCGGCTCTCTGTGCTGCTCAAGGCCGGCACCGCCGCGCTGCTCGGCCTGGTCGCCGGCGCCCTGTCGGTGTTCGTCTCCCTGCGGATCGGCCGGGGCCTCGTCCGGGACCTGCGGGCGCTGCGCAAGGAGGCCAACGAGGCCGCCGGAGTGCGACTGCCCGGCGTGCAGCGCCGGTTGGCCGCCGGCGAGCAGATCGACGTCGAGACCGAAGCGCCGCGCCTGGAGTACGGGCGCGACGAGGTCGGCCAGGTCGGCCAGGCGCTCAACACCCTCCAGCGCGCCGCCGTGGAGGGCGCCGTCCGCCAGGCCGACATGCGGCGCGGCGTCTCGGAGGTCTTCGTGAACCTCGCCCGTCGCAGCCAGGTGCTCCTGCACCGGCAGCTCAACCTGCTGGAGGGCATGCGGCGCCGCACCGACGACCCCGTCGAGACCGCCGACCTCGACCGGCTGGACCACCTCACCGCGCGGATGCGCCGCCACGCAGAGGGCCTGGTGATCCTCTCCGGGTCGGCGCCCTCCCGGCAGTGGCGCAAACCGGTCGCCCTGATCGACGTGGTGCGTGCCGCGACCGCCGAGGTGGAGGACTCCGAGCGCGTCGAGGTGCGCCGCCTCGCCGCACTCGCCGTGGACGGCGCGGCCGTCGCCGACCTGACCCACCTCGTCGCCGAACTCCTGGAGAACGCCACCGCCTTCTCACCCCCGCACACCGCCGTGCAGGTCATGGGGGAGCGGGTCGCCAACGGCTTCACCCTGGAGATCCACGACCGGGGCCTCGGCATGACCGCCGACGCCCTGCTCGACGCCAACCTCAGACTCGCCGAGACCCCCGAGTTCGAACTCTCCGACACCGACCGCCTCGGACTGCTCGTCGTCGCCCGGCTCGCCCAACGCCAGGGCGCCCGGGTCTCCCTCCAGCCCTCGCCCTACGGCGGCACCACGGCCGTGGTACTGATCCCGGGCACCATCCTCAACGAGATCACCGACGACCTCGAACTGGACACCGGACCCTCCGGACGCCCCGGTCCCACCC
>NZ_WMLF01000593.1 GCF_014156695.1 Streptomyces durbertensis
CCCCTCCCCCTCATGTCCCCTCATGTCCCTCTCATGTCCCGCTCCGTCACCCTCGTGTCCCAGGTCCCGACGGCGTCGGACGCGGCCCTCCACACACGTTTGAGCAGTCGCTCAACAGGAGCGTACGGTTTCTTGAGCGACTGCTCAACCCCTTGCCGGCGGCTCTGCCCGGACCCGGCTGTCCCGGCTGGACGTAGAATCCCGTCACTGTGTCCGAGACGAACCAGCAGTCAGAGAGCCCACGCGAGCCCGGCGCACCGCACCACGAGGCCAACCCGCGCGCCCCGATGTTCGAGCCCGGCGCCGGCCCCGCCGCCAACCCGTCGGACGGGCACGAACGCACCATCCGCAGCTTCCAGCCGCGCCGCAGCCGCGTCACCAAAGCCCAGCACGACGCGCTTGTCCGGCTGTGGCCGCGCTGGGGCTTCGACATCGACGGCTCACGCGTCGTCGACCTCGACCAGCTCTTCGACACTCTGCCCCCCGGGGCGCCGGTCGTGCTGGAGATCGGCTTCGGGATGGGCGAGGCGACCGCCCAGATGGCCGCCGCCGAACCCGACACCGGGATCCTCGCAGCCGACGTGCACACCCCCGGCCAGGGCAACCTGCTGCGACTCGCGGAGCTGAACGGCCTGCACAACGTGCGGGTGGCGAACGGCGACGCCATCATCCTGCTGCGCGAGATGCTGCCGCCCGACTGCCTCGCCGGCGTGCGGGTCTACTTCCCCGACCCGTGGCCCAAGAAGCGCCACCACAAGCGGCGCATCATCCAGCCGGCCTTCCTCGACCTGGCCGCCACCCGGATGGCTCCGGGCGCGCTGCTCCACTGCGCCACCGACTGGGAGCCGTACGCCGAGCAGATGCTGGAGGTGCTGACCGCGCATCCGGCGTTCGAGAACACCCAGCCGGACGGGGGCTTCGCGCCCCGGCCCGAACACCGGCCGCTCACCCGCTTCGAAGGGCAGGGTCTCGACAAGGGCCACAGCGTGCGGGACCTGCTCTTTCGCCGAAAGGCATCATGCGGCCGGCCGTTGTGATGAGTCGCCCTTCGGACGGTCATCTCATTTAGGGTCGTTGGGTGCGCCCAGACCCAGATCGCCGAACCGATGCCAACGCCACGCACGCCGATCCGACGCGCCCGGCGGCGCCGGCGCCTGCGAACGGGCCCGGCACGCCCCCCGGGGCGAACCCCGCCGCCTGGCCGGTCCTCGCGCCGTCCGCTCCCCCGGCGCCGGAACCTCCGGCACGGGAACCCGGCGGTGGCGCGGCCGGCGGCCCGACGGGCGGCGGCCGCGCGCGAGGCCGCTGGACCGCCTGGACGCACAACCGGACCTTCCGGGCCACCTCCATCTGCGTGCTGCTCGCCCTGTGCGGGCTGGCGATCCTGGCCATCGTCCGAGCCGAGACCGGCACCGAGGGCTTTGTCATCGGCCTTGTCCTGGCGACCGTGCCCGTGCCGCTGCTCATATCGGCACTGCGCTGGCTGGACAAGGTGGAACCCACCCCCTGGCGGACCCTCGTGTTCGCGTTCGCCTGGGGCGCCTGCGCCGCGACACTCGTCGCCATCGTCGCCAACACCTTCGCCACGGAGTGGCTGACAACCTCGGTCATCACCAACGCGGACACCAACGAGGACATCGTGGGCGCCGTGCTCGTCGCCCCCGTGGTGGAGGAGATCGCCAAGGTGGCGGCGATCCTCCTGCTCTACCTCTACCGGCCGCGCAACTTCACCGGCCTGCTCTCCGGCATCGTCCTCGCCGGCTTCGTCGCCACCGGCTTCGCCTTCACCGAGAACATCCTCTACCTGGGCACCGCCTACGACGAGGACCAGGAACTCGGCACCTCCGAGGACGGCGTCTCCTCCACCGCCGCCACGTTTGTCGTGCGCATCATCATGTCGCCCTTCGCGCACCCGCTGTTCACCACTCTGGCGGGGATCGGCTTCGGCCTGGCGGCCACCCTGCCCGCCCGTCGACAGACCCTGCGGATCGTCCTTCCGGCATTCGGGCTGCTCGGCTCCATCGCCCTCCACGCGCTGTGGAACGGCACCGCCTCACTGCACGGACTCGCCTTCCTCGCGGTCTACCTGCTGCTGATGGCTCCTCTGTGCGCCTCCCTGATCTGGCTCGCCGTCTGGTACCGCGGCCGCACCCTCCGCACCGTCCGGGACGTCCTCAGCCGCTACGCGGCGCAGGGCTGGGTCACCCCGGCCGAGGCATGGGGCATGGGATCGATGACCGTACGCAGCCGGGCCCGCGACCTCGCGCGCCGTGAACTCGGCCCCAAGCCCGCCCGCCAGGTCTCCGAGTACCAGCGCGTCGCCACCTCGCTGGCGCTGCTGCGCGCTCGGGCGCAGAGCACCGCCGACCCCCGCTTCGAGGCCCGCGAGCAGGAACTCCTCACCCGCCTGCTCGCCCTACGCGACCTGGGCAGCCCCTACCACACCAGGGCCGCCGCACCCGCCGTACCTCGCCCGCCGTACCCGTACCCGCTGTACGCGTACCAGCAGCAGCGGCACCCCCACCCCGAATATCACGGCCCTTCCGGACACCACGGGCTTCCCGGACACCACCCGCCCGCATCCGGAGACCGGCCGGAGCCGCACAACCCCTGTCTCTTATA
>NZ_WMLF01000594.1 GCF_014156695.1 Streptomyces durbertensis
TGTGTATAAGAGACAGGTCCTGACCCGGCCGCGCGCCGGCGCCGCCGTGCTCCCGCCGGGCGCCGCGCCCGGGGCGGCGGACTGCCCAAGGGCCGCACGCCACGCCCCGTGCGCACCCCGACCGTCCTCCAGATGGAGGCCGTCGAGTGCGGTGCCGCCGCGCTGGCCATGGTGCTCGGCCACCACGGCCGGTACGTGCCGCTGGAGGAGCTGCGCATCGCCTGCGGCGTCTCCCGCGACGGCTCCCGTGCGGGCAACCTGCTGCGCGCCGCCCGGGGGTTCGGCCTGCGCGCCAAGGGCATGCAGATGGACCTGGCCGCGCTCTCCCGACTCAGGGGCCCGGCGATCCTGTTCTGGGAGTTCAACCACTACGTCGTCTACGACGGCATGGGCCGCCGCCTCGGCCGGCTCGGCGCGTACGTCAACGACCCCGACAAGGGACGCCGGTTCGTCCCCCTGGAGGACTTCGACACCAGCTTCACCGGCGTGGTGCTCACCTTCGAACCGGGTCCCGGCTTCCGGCGCGGCGGACGGCGACCGGGCGTGCTGCGCGCCGTGCCGTCCCGGCTGCGCGGCACCTCGGCCACCCTCACGGCGGCCGTCCTCGCCAGCCTGCTGCTGGTGGTCGTCGGCGCGACGATGCCCGCGCTCAGCCGCACCTACGTCGACGAGTTCCTGATCGGCGGGCAGACCTCCACGCTCGGCGTGGTCTTCGCGGGCATGGCGCTCGCGTTGCTGCTCACCGCCACCCTCACCGGACTGCAACAGGCGAACCTGCTGCGCGGTCGGCTGGTCACCTCCACCCTCGGCAGCGCCCGCTTCCTCCGCCACCTGCTGCGCCTCCCGGTGGCGTTCTACACCCAGCGCAACCCGGCCGACCTCGTGCAGCGCCTGGAGTCAAACGACACCGTCGCCGAGACCCTCGCCAGGGACCTGGCCGCCGCCGGCGTGGACGCCGTCGTCGTGCTGCTCTACGCCGTACTGCTGTGGACGTACGACCCCGGCCTCACGGTCGTCGGGGTGCTCGTCGCGCTGCTCAACATCGTGGCGATGCGGGTGGTCGTCGGGCTGCGCGCGACCAACACGCAGAAGCTGCGCGCCGACACCGCCCGGCTCACCAACACCTCCTACAGCGGCCTCCAGCTCATCGAGACGCTGAAGGCGACCGGCGGCGAGGACGGCTTCTTCCGCCGCTGGGCGGGCCAGCACGCCACCACGCTGGAGGTCCAGCAACGCCTGGGTGTGCCCAGCGCGTACCTGGCCGTCGTCGCCCCGACGCTCGCCGCGCTGAACAGCGCGCTCATCCTGTGGATCGGCGGGCTGCGGGCCGTCGAGGGGCACCTCTCCGTCGGGCTGCTCGTCGCCTTCCAGGCGCTTGTCACCAGCTTCACCGCGCCGATCACCCGGCTCAACGGCGTGGTCGGCCGGGTCCAGGACTTCGGCGCCGACGTCAACCGGCTCAAGGACGTGGAGAACTTCCCCGCCGACCCGCTGCTCCACCGCCCCGAACAGATGCGCACGGCAAGGCGGTTGACGGGCCACGTCGAGATCGACCACGTCACCTTCGGCTACAGCCCGCTGGACGAACCCCTCCTGCGGGACTTCTCGCTGACCGTCGGCCCCGGCCAGCAGGTCGCCCTCGTCGGCGGCTCCGGCAGCGGCAAGTCCACCGTCTCCCGGCTCGTCGCCGGACTGCACACCCCCTGGGAGGGCGCGATCCGCGTCGACGGCATGCGCATCGAGGACATCCCGCGCGGCACCCTGGCCGCCTCGGTGTCCTTCGTCGACCAGGACGTCTTCCTCTTCGAGGGCACCGTCCGGGACAACGTCGCCCTGTGGGACCCGTCGATCACGGACGAGGCGGTGGCCGCCGCCCTGCGCGACGCCGCGCTGTACGAGGTGGTCGCCGCCCGCCCCGGCGGCCTGCACGGCCGCGTGGAGCAGGACGGCCGGAACTTCTCCGGCGGGCAACGCCAGCGGCTGGAGATCGCCCGCGCCCTGGTGCGCCGCCCCAGCGTCCTGGTGCTCGACGAGGTGACCAGCGCGCTCGACGCCGTGACCGAACAGCTCATCATCGACAACCTGCGCCGACGCGGCTGCGCGTGTGTGGTCATCGCCCACCGGCTGTCCACCGTGCGCGACAGCGACGAGATCGTGGTGCTCGACCGGGGCTCGGTCGTCGAACGCGGCCGCCACGACCGGCTGCTGGCCGCCGGCGGCGCGTACGCGGCCCTGGTCAGGGAGCACTGAGGTGTCGGAATCCCCGTACGCCACGCCGGAGTACGGCGTCCAGCCGGCATCCGGCCACCGCGTCGACCCGGTGGTCGCCGCGCTCGGCGAACTCGGCACTCCTGTCGAGCGGTTGTCGACGCGCAGCATCGGCCTGGAGGGCCCGCACGTGCTGTGGCTGGTGCTCGACGGCGCCATGGACCTGTTCGCCGTCGGCACCACCCGGGCCGGCCACTGGCACCACCTCGGCCGCCTCACCCCGGGCACACTGCTGCTCGGCCCCACCGAAGGCCCCGAACACACCCTGGTCGGCCGCCCGTTGGACGGCTGCCACCTGCGCCGCATCGAACTGCACGCGCTCCCCGCCCC
>NZ_WMLF01000595.1 GCF_014156695.1 Streptomyces durbertensis
GTGCGAACCCTCCCGTGTCGTCCCCCTCCTCCGGCGGCCAGACGATGATGGTGTGCTGCCCCCCGTCGCTGTCCAGCGTCACCAGTTGGCCGCTGAACGACTTCCGTAGGTTTCTCAGGTCCCCCTCGGTGAAAAGGCCGCGCAGGACCAGCGCGCGGCCGATCGCGTACACCGACAGCGTGCCCTCCGGCATGTCCCAGTCGCCGGTGACAAGCTGCGGCGGCCGGCCTCCGTCGCCCGTCGACCGCGGCGGCCCGAACTGCAGATAGTCGGCGAGTCTGGACGCCTCCCTGCGGGCGTGTTCCAGACCGCTCTCGCGGCGCCTCCCCGTGTCGTCCCCACCCGGATCGTTCCGGCCGTGCCGGTAACCCACTTGTTCCCCCCTGCGTCGGGATCTTCTGAAAACGAACTCCTGTATGCATCCCTCGCCCCGCGAGCGAAACTAGGCGCTTTGCACTAGCGATTTCAAGCGCCCAGATGGTCGAGTTTGCGTCAGCGCTCACCGGGTAATCGCGTTGTTCTTTCCGCCTCTTCACGGCCGTTGCCCTCCGGTCGGGCCGCGTGGCCCGCGCCACCGCCCCGCGACGCACCGGACAACCTGTGCTCTTCCCTCGACGGGCAGCCTTCCCCGACGGTCGCGTGAAGGCTGGCCGAGAGTCACCCTTCGGGGCGCGTGAATATGCCGCCGCCACAGGCCGGTTGACCGCCGATCGCGAGTCCGTCCACGGAGCGGCGTGTTCCGTTTGCGGTCGCGGTTCCGTCGACAGGCCGTCGCCGGGTCAACACGCCCCGAACCACCCGAGGTCGGGAATCGCTCGACATGGCACACCACGCGGGGAAAGATGGCGATCAAGCATTCCGGACCCCACGGAAGGAAACACCGACGATGGCCACCACCCGCACGGCGAAGGCCCACTGGGAAGGCAACCTCCTGGAGGGCAAGGGGACCGTCTCCCTCGCCAGCTCCAACCTCGGCAGCTACGACGTCAGCTGGCCCGCGCGCACCGAGCCGCCGAGCGGCGTGACCAGCCCCGAGGAGCTGATCGCCGCGGCGCACTCCTCCTGCTACTGCATGGCCTTCTCCGGCATCGTCTCCGGCAAGGGGCACACGGTCGAGCAGCTCGACGTCCAGGCCGACGTGACCTTCCAGCCCGGGGAGGGCATCACCGGCATCAGGCTGACGGTGCGCGCGGTCATCCCGGGCATCTCGGAGGACGACTTCCAGGCCGCGGCGGCGGACGCCAAGGCGAACTGCCCGGTGAGCCAGGCGCTGGCCGCGGTGAAGAACATCACCCTCGAGGCCACCCTGGGATAACCCCCGGCCCGTCCCTGGACCGGCACCGCTCTTGCGGGCCCGGCGCGCCGCGGTGGGCGCCGGGCCCGTCATCGGCCGGCGCGTTCGACACGCACCCGCGCACCCGGCGCGAGCCCCCAGCCGGCCATCACCCCGGCCTCCGCCTCCAGCACCCGCCGCGCCCGGAACCGGGGCAGACCCAGCCGCCCCGGTGGCATCGTCCGCACGGCGAGGACCGTGAAGTCCCGGTCCAGATAGGCGACGTCGATCGGGAACCGCATCCGGAAGGTGTGGACCGAGCAGGCCGGCTCCAGCAGCATGGCGCCGACGATCCCGCGGCGGCCGAGCAGTCCTCTGGCACGAGCCCGTGGGGACGCCGCGATCTCCAGCGGGACGCGGGCGTCGCCCGCGACCAGCACCGCCTCGCCGTCCGGCGGCCGCCTCTGCCCGCGCACCCGACCACCTCCCCTCGGGAAATCCCTCCCCCGTCCCGCACCGGATCGAAACATGCTGGTCACACGTGGTAGCGCGGCGACGAGGAGAGAGCGCTCCCTCATGTGACGTCAATCACAAGCACGCGGGTCGCCCCGCTCCGAGAGGGCGGCATCCACCGTGGGGCGGACGGCAGATGACCCGGACGATCTCGGCCGACACCACCCCTTCGAGCGACTTGCCTCATTCGAACGCTCATTCGAAAATCGAGATATGAGGGCCGCACACACCGCCGAGCAGGGCAGACGCATCGAGGCCGGGGCGCACCCCGACGGTCCCGGGCTGCGCTCCCTGCTGCCCGGCGGAGCGGTCCGCCCCGGCATCACCATCAGCACGTGCGGCGATCTGCCGCTGCTCCTCGCGCTGGCCGCCGAGGCCGCCCACGACCTGGGCGGCGTCGGCGCCGCCGAGGAGCGGGGCGGGGCCTGGGCCGTCATAGGCCTCCCCGAGCTGGGCGCGCTCGCCGCCGCCGGTGCGGGGCTCGACCTGGGCGCCGGCATGTGGGTGGACGACCCCGGCCGCCGCTGGGCCGAGGTCACGGCGACGGCCCTGGAGGCGGTGCCCGTGGTGCTGCTCAGGGCGCCGGCACGGGTGGCGCCCCGCACCGGGCGCCGACTGGCCGCCCTGCTTCGCAGAAACGGTTCTGCGCTGGTGGTGGCCGGTTCCTGGCCGGGCGCGGAACTACAACTGCGCGTCACCGGCGCCGACTGGCAGGGCATCGGCGACGGCGACGGGCTGCTGCTCGGCCGACGCGCCCGCGTGGTCCGCGAGGGCCGCGGCGCCGCCGGCGGCGCCGACCGCGCCGC
>NZ_WMLF01000596.1 GCF_014156695.1 Streptomyces durbertensis
GTGAGGCGGCCGCCGGGCCAGCCGATGTGGACGGTGACGGTGTCCGGGCCGGTGCCCGGACCGGTGTCGGTGGTGGTGTGCGTGCTCATGGTCCAGTTCAACATCTTGTTGAACTCCTGGGAAGGGGGGACCCCCGTGCGGAGATCGCTCTGGCGTGCGACATAATGGCCTTGTGAATGCATTCACATTCACAAGCGTGCCGTGTATCCGCAAGAAGATCCCGAATGCACGGACGGTTTGCCGGATCGGTCGCCCCGGCTCGGGCGGACCGATGCGGGGCGAGCGAAGGAGAGAACGACGTGGATCTCGCACTGGCGCCGGAGACACTGGCCCGCTGGCAGTTCGGTATCACCACCGTCTACCACTTCCTCTTTGTCCCCCTGACGATCTCCCTGGCCTCGCTCACCGCCGGCCTCCAGACCGCCTGGGTGCGCACCAACAACCCCAAGTACCTGGCCGCCACCAAGTTCTGGGGCAAGCTCTTCCTGATCAACATCGCCCTCGGCGTGGTGACGGGCATCCTCCAGGAGTTCCAGTTCGGCATGAACTGGTCGGACTACTCCCGCTTCGTCGGCGACGTCTTCGGCGCCCCGCTCGCGTTCGAGGCGCTGATCGCCTTCTTCTTCGAGTCCACCTTCATCGGCCTGTGGATCTTCGGCTGGGACCGGCTGCCCAAGCGCATCCACCTCGCCTGCATCTGGATGGTGGCCATCGGCACCATCCTCTCCGCGTACTTCATCCTGGCCGCCAACTCCTGGATGCAGCACCCCGTGGGCTACCGCATCAACGAGGAGACCGGCCGCGCCGAGCTGACCGACTTCCTGCTCGTCCTCACCCAGAACACCGCCGTCGCCCAGTTCTTCCACACCATCACCGCGGCGTTCCTCGCCGGCGGCGCGTTCATGGTCGGCATCGCCGCCTGGCACCTGCGCAAGCGCAGGCACGTCCCGGTGATGCGCACCTCGCTGCGCGTCGGCCTGGTCACCCTGGTGGTCTCCGGGCTGCTCGTCGCGTTCACCGGCGACCGCCTCGGCAAGATCATGTACGAGCAGCAGCCGATGAAGATGGCCGCCGCCGAGGCCCTGTGGGAGACCGAGGGCCCCGCGCCGTTCTCGCTCTTCGCGATCGGCGACGTCGACAAGGGGCACAACAAGGTCGCCGTCGAGATACCCGGCCTGCTGTCCTTCCTCGCCCACGACAACTTCCGCGACCCGGTGCCCGGCATCAACGACACCAACGAGGCACTCAAGGAGCGCTACGACGCGGTGTTCGGCCTCGGCGACTACCGGCCCAACATCGCCGTCGCCTACTGGGGCTTCCGCTGGATGATCGGCTTCGGCATGGCGTCCCTCGCCGTCGGCCTCGCCGGACTCTGGCTCACCCGCCGCAAGCTCTTCCTCGCACCCGGACTGCGCACCGGCGAGGACGAGGTGCCGACACTCGCGCTGACCCGGAACCGGCCGCTCGGCTCCCGGCTCGGCGACTGGTACTGGAAGCTGTCCGTCCTGACCATCGGCTTCCCGCTGATCGCCAGCTCCTGGGGCTGGATCTTCACCGAGATGGGCCGCCAGCCGTGGGCCGTCTACGGAGTCCTGCCCACCTCCTCGGCCGTCTCCCCGAACGTCTCCCAGGTCGAAGTGATCATCTCGATGTCGGTGTTCACGCTGCTCTACGCGATCCTCGCGGTCATCGAGGTGCGGCTGATCCTCAAGTACGCCAAAGCCGGCCCGCCCGAGCTGACCGAGGCCGACCTGAACCCGCCGACCCGCATCGGCGGCGACCGGAACGAGCCCGACAAGCCCATGGCCTTCTCCTACTGAGGCCCCCAAGGAGACCGTGATGCAACTCCCCGAGATCTGGTTCGTGCTCATCGCCGTCCTGTGGATCGGCTACTTCTTCCTGGAGGGCTTCGACTTCGGCGTCGGTGTCCTCACCCGGGGGCTGGCCCGCGACCGCCAGGAGCGGCGCGTGCTGATCAACACGATCGGCCCGGTCTGGGACGGCAACGAGGTGTGGCTGCTCAGCGCCGCCGGCGCCACTTTCGCCGCGTTCCCCGACTGGTACGCCACCCTCTTCTCCGGCTTCTACCTGCCGCTGCTGCTGATCCTGCTGTCGCTCATCGTGCGCGGTGTCGCCTTCGAGTACCGCGCCAAGCGGCCGGAGGAGAACTGGCAGCGCAACTGGGAACGCGCCATCTTCTGGTGCTCGCTGATCCCCGCGTTCCTGTGGGGCGTCGTCTTCGCCAACATCGTGCGCGGCGTGCCCATCGGCCCCGACAAGGAGTTCGTCGGGAACCTCTTCGACCTCTTCGGCCCGCACGCCCTGCTCGGTGGCGTCCTCACCCTCACCCTCTTCACCTTCCACGGCGCCGTGTTCACCGCGCTCAAGACGGTCGGCGAGATCCGGCTGCGCGCCCGCCGCGCCGCCGCCGGGCTCGGCCTCGCCGCGCTGGCCTCCGCGGCCGCCTTCCTCGGCTGGACGCAGCTCGAACGCGGTGACGCCGCCAGCCTGCTGGCACTGCTGGTCGCCGCCGGCGCGCTGGTCGCCGCGCTCGTCGCCAACGCCCGGGGGCGGGAGG
>NZ_WMLF01000597.1 GCF_014156695.1 Streptomyces durbertensis
CCCGTGGACACCCCGCCCGTACCCGGCCCGCGCGGCGGACGCCGGCGCCGTACCGGGGCCTGGCGCCGGGTCGTGCTCGCCGTCGCCGGCCTGTACTTCCTCACGCCGCTGGCCGCGTCGTTCGTCTTCACCGTGCACACGCCGGGCCAGGGCGTGTCGTTCGACGCCTACACCGCGCTGCTGTCCGCCGACGGCTTCGTCCGCAGCCTGCTGCTCTCCCTCGGTCTGGCGGCGGCCACCATCGTGCTGTCGCTGACCCTGGCCGTGCCGGCGCTGATCGCCGTCCGGCTGGGCTCGCCCCGGCTGCGGCCGGTGGTCGAGGTGATGTGCATGCTGCCGCTGGTGGTGCCGCCGATCGCGCTGGTCACCGGCATCAGCACGGTGCTGCGCTGGGGCCCCGACCACCTCGCCCACACCCCGCTGTACCAGACGTTCCTGGCCGTGCAGGACGAGGACTTCCCCGTTGTCCTGGTGCTCGCCTACGCGGTGCTGGCGCTGCCGTTCGTCTACCGCTCGCTCGACGCGGGGCTGCGCGCCCTGGACGTGCCGACACTGGTGGAGGCGGCGCGCAACTGCGGCGCGAGCTGGCCGCACGTCGTGTGGCGGGTGCTGCTGCCGAACCTGCGGTCCGCGCTGGCCGGCGCCGCGTTCCTCACGCTGGCGCTGGTCCTCGGCGAGTTCACCATCGCCTCGCTGCTGGGCTTCGAGCCGTTCGCCGTGTGGATCGTCACGATCTCCGGCGCGCACGCCCGGATGTCGGTGGCCGTCTCCCTCCTCAGTCTCCTGATCACCTGGGCGCTGCTGCTGGTCCTCTCCCGGGCCGGCACCGCCTCCACGGGCGCGCCCGCCGCGCCGCGCAATCCGGGCAAGGAGCCCCGTTCATGACCGCACCGACAACCACCCCCCTCCGCTCGCCCGGCGGCGAGCGCGCCGGCGGCGCCCGGGTCGAGTTCCGCTCGCTCCGCCGCGCCTTCGGCTCCACGGTCGCCCTCGACGGCCTCGACCTGACCGTCGAGCCGGGCGAACTCCTCGCGCTGCTCGGCCCGTCCGGCTGCGGCAAGACAACCGCGCTGCGGGTCGTGGCCGGCTTCGAGCAGCCGGACTCGGGCGAAGTCCTCGTCGACGGCCAGGACATCACCCGCGTTCCGGCCAACCGGCGGGACGCCGGGATGGTGTTCCAGTCCTACAGCCTCTTCCCGAACCTCAACGCCCGCGACAACGTCGCCTTCGGCATGCGCATCCGCAAGGTGCCGACCACCGAACGCCGCGAGCGGGCGGAAGAGTTGCTGGCGCTGGTCGGGCTGCCGGAGCACGGCGACCGCTACCCGCACCAGCTCTCCGGCGGCCAGCAGCAGCGCGTCGCCCTGGCCCGCGCGCTGGCGCTGCGGCCCCGCGTCCTGCTGCTGGACGAGCCGCTGTCGGCGCTCGACGCCAAGGTGCGGCTCAGCCTGCGCGAGGAGATCCGCCGCCTCCAGCTTTCCCTCGGCATCACCACGGTGTTTGTCACGCACGACCAGGAGGAGGCGCTGTCGATGGCCGACCGGGTCGCCGTCCTCAACGCCGGGAAGCTCGAACAGTGCGCGCCGCCGGCCGAGTTGTACGAGCGTCCGGCGACGCCGTTTGTCGCGGAGTTCGTCGGCGCGATGAACCGGCTGCCGGGCCGGCTCGCCGACGGCGGAACCGTGGAGGTGTGCGGCGACCGGCTGCCGGTCGACGGCGCGGCCCCCGAGGGCCCGGCCGTGACCGTACTGGTCCGGCCGGAGAACGTCGGCGTGCAGGCCGACGACGACGGCACCGCGACGGTGGTCTCGGCCTCCTTCCTCGGGCCGGTCACCCGGGTGCGTCTCACCCTCGCCGACGGTACGGACGTCAAGGCCGACGTCGCGTCCCGCGACGCGGGCCGGCTCACTCCCGGCGCCCGCGCCACCGTCGCACTCGCCCACCGCCCCGTCCTCGTCGTCGCCGGAGCCGGCGCATGAGCGGCGGCAACCGGCTCGCGGCCGTCCTCTTCGACATGGACGGCACGCTCGTCGACACCGAGACGCTGTGGTGGGACGCCACGGCGGAGGTCGCCGCCGACCACGGCCACGAACTCGGCCCGGTCGACGCCCCCGAGGTCGTCGGCCGCGCCGTCGACGACACCGCCGCGCACCTGGCGCACGTCACCGGCGCCGAGCGGAAGCCGCTGGCGCGGCGGCTGACGGACGGCTTCTTCCAGCGGGTCGCCGCCGGCGCCCCGCTACGGCCGGGCGCCGACCGCCTGCTGTCCGGACTCGTCCGGGAGGGCGTGCCGTTCGCCCTGGTCAGCGCGTCCCCACGGGTGGTGGTGGACGCGGTGGTCGGAGGCTCGCTGGCGCACGTGCCGTTCGCCTTCACCCTGTCGGCGGACGACACCGCGCGCACCAAGCCGCACCCGGATCCCTACCAGGCGGCGGCCGACCGCTTCGGCGTCCCCACCGGCCGCTGCGTGGCCGTCGAGGACTCCCCCGACGGCGCCGCCTCGGCGGAGGCCGCCGGCTGCGCGCTCCTGGTGGTCCCCTCGCTCCTCCCCGTCCGGAGCACCCCCCAC
>NZ_WMLF01000598.1 GCF_014156695.1 Streptomyces durbertensis
GGCTCGGTGCTCTGCGGGCCGCTGTCGGCGCCGCTGAGCAGCAGGTAGAGCACGGCCATCCGGATGCTGACGCCGTTGGTGACCTGCTCGACGGCGGTGCAGCGGGGCGAGTCGGCGACCTCGGCGCTGATCTCCATGCCGCGGTTCATCGGTCCGGGGTGCATGACCACGGCGTGCTCGGGCATCCTGGCCATGCGCTCGCCGCTGAGTCCGTAGCGGCGGGCGTACTCGCGCTCGGTGGGGAAGTAGGCGGCGTTCATCCGCTCCCGCTGGACGCGCAGCATCATCACGGCGTCGGACTTGGCGAGTTGGGCGTCGAGGTCGTAGGAGACCTCGCACGGCCAGCTCTCGGTGCGCACCGGGACGAGGGTGGGCGGCGCGACCAGGGTGACCTCGGCGCCGAGCGTGCTCAGCAGGTGGACGTTGGAGCGGGCGACCCGGCTGTGCAGGATGTCGCCGACGATCGTGACGCGGCGGCCCGACAGGTCGGTGCCCGGTCCGTCGCCCAGGCGGCGCCGCAGGGTGAAGGCGTCCAGCAGCGCCTGCGTGGGGTGTTCGTGGGTGCCGTCGCCGGCGTTGACCACCGAGCCGCCGATCCAGCCGGAGGTGGCGAGCCGGTGCGGCGCCCCCGAGTCGTGGTGGCGGATGACCACGGCGTCGGCGCCCATGGCCTCCAGGGTCAGCGCGGTGTCCTTGAGCGATTCGCCCTTGGACACCGAGGAGCCCTTGGCGGAGAAGTTGATGACGTCGGCGGAGAGGCGCTTGGCGGCGGCCTCGAAGGAGATGCGGGTGCGGGTGGAGTCCTCGAAGAAGAGGTTGACCACGGTGCGTCCGCGCAGGGTCGGGAGCTTCTTGATCGGCCGGTCGGCGAGCCTGCCGAGTTCCTCGGCGGTGTCGAGGATCAGCACGGCGTCGTCCCGGGTGAGGTCGGCGGCCGAGATCAGGTGGCGCTTCATCGGGGTGCCTTCTGTCGCCTTGTGGTGGGTTCGGGCGGGGTGGCGCGGGCAGGCCGGTGCCACGCGGCGGCCCTGGTGGGCGGGCCGCGCGCCGGGGACGGCTTACTGTCCGGCGGTGGGGCGCGCGCCGAGCAGGACGCCGTCGTGGCCGTCCTCCTCGGTCAGCTGGACCTTGACCGTCTCCCGCAGCGACGTGGGGAGGTTCTTGCCGACGTAGTCGGCACGGATCGGCAGCTCGCGGTGGCCGCGGTCGACCAGGACGGCGAGCTGGACGGCGCGCGGGCGGCCGAGGTCGCCGAGCGCGTCGAGCGCGGCGCGGATGGTGCGTCCGGAGAAGAGCACGTCGTCGACGAGCACGACCAGCCGGCCCTCGACGCCGTCGCCGGGGATCTCCGTCCGGGCGAGCGTGCGCGGCGGGCTCAGCCGCAGGTCGTCGCGGTACATGGTGATGTCGAGCGAGCCGACCGGGATGGGGCGGCCGGTGATCTCCTGGAGCTTGCCGGCGAGCCGCCCGGCCAGGTGCACCCCCCTGGTGGGGATGCCGAGAAGCACCACGTCGTCGGCGCCCTTGGCGCGTTCGACGATCTCGTGGGCGATACGGGTGAGTACGCGGGCGATGTCCGGGCCTTCGAGGACCGGGCGGGCCGCGGGGGCCGCCTGGGGCGGCGCGCTGCTGTTGTCCATGCTGGTTGGACCCCCTTCCCCGCCTCACTGGACGGGCTTTAAAGGACGTCTGGTTCGTGCCAACGGTACCAGGCCGCTCCGACACCGCCCGTCGGGGGCCGGTGCGTGCTCCCGCCGGTGCTCGCGGGTGACGGTCGGCTCGGTCCGGACCACCTCGTCCCACCTCGGATCAGCCGGACGCACCTGGGCTCGCTGTCGGCGCGCTTGTCCGCACCGCAGGTCAGCGAGTCGGGATCGCCCCCAGCTTGACGGCGGACATTACGCTGCGTAACATCACAGTGAGTTACGACAACCTCTTCCGGGGAGCTTTATGTCCAGCGAATACGCCAAACAGCTCGGGGCCAAGCTCCGCGCGATCCGCACCCAGCAGGGCCTCTCCCTCCACGGCGTCGAGGAGAAGTCGCAGGGTCGTTGGAAGGCTGTCGTCGTCGGCTCGTACGAGCGCGGCGACCGCGCGGTGACCGTGCAGCGCCTCGCCGAGCTGGCTGACTTCTACGGCGTCCCCGTCCAGGAGCTGCTGCCGGGCACGACTCCCGGCGGCGCCGCCGAGCCGCCGCCGAAGCTGGTGCTCGACCTGGAGCGGCTGGCGCACGTGCCGGTCGACAAGGCCGGCCCGCTGCAGCGCTACGCGGCGACGATCCAGAGCCAGCGCGGTGACTACAACGGCAAGGTGCTCTCGATCCGCCAGGACGACCTGCGCACGCTTGCCGTCATCTACGACCAGTCGCCCTCGGTGCTGACCGAGCAGCTGATCAGCTGGGGCGTGCTCGACGCCGACGCGCGCCGCGCGGTGTCGCACGAGGAGGTCTGAGACCCGACCCGGCGGTACGCGGCAGGTTTCTGCGGCACGGCGCGGTGAAAAAACGTCACCGCAGCTCGGCCGGCTCCGGCCTGCGGAAACCGGGAAGCCACCCACACAACGGCAGGG
>NZ_WMLF01000599.1 GCF_014156695.1 Streptomyces durbertensis
CCCTGACCTCCGCCCCACGGCTCCACCACCACCGTCGCCACCGCCGTTTGTCAGTGCGCCGACCTAGAGTCCTCCTCATGAGCGAAGCCGCGAAGGGAACCACGTCCGCCGCCCCCGAACACTCCCTCACCCCCTTCGACATGGCAGCCGTCCGCCGGACCGCCGCCACGATGTGCGCCGAGCGCGCCGCCGTGTGCGGGGCCGCCGGAACACCCGATGACAGCCACCGGCTCGCACGCCTGGTGGAACCGGACTTCGGCGGCTTCCAGGAGCTGGCCGCCGCGTTGCGCCACGACGGCCATCCCGACCTGCTGCCCTTCGTCCCCAGCCTCTGCGCCGCCGTCCTCGGTGACACCGGCACCACGCGCACCCTGAGCGGCGACCAGCGGGTGGTGGAGCCGTTCTTCCACCACGGCGACCTCGTGGTGGAAGGCGGCCTCGACGTGGTGGCGCCTTTGGTGGTCACCGGTTCGCTGACCGTCGGGGGTGTGCTGGCGGACTGCGGCCCGGACTCGGTGGTGGTGGTCGGCGGCGACGTCACGGCCCGAGGGGTCTTCACCGACGGCGAGATGTGCGTACTCGGCGGCATCCGCGCCGAGGTCGTCCACGGGTACTACAACGACAACACCCTGCAGGCGGGCAGGATCCGCGCCCGCCTGGTCATCGAGGACGAGCACGAGACGATCGCCACGGTGGAAGCCGACCTCCACCTCGATCTCGACGACTACCAGCAGGGCTACGGCGACGGCGTGCAGGAGCAACTGCGTGCCCTCCTCGTGGACGACGTCTTCACCCCCGACGAGGACGAGGACGACGCCGCTGAGATGTTCGACTTCCACGCCCTCCTCGCCCGACTCCGCACAGACCTCCCCGTCTTCCGCGCCGACACCGAGGCCGCCGCCCGGTAGAAGGACGCTCTCGGGTCCCACCTTCGTGTGGCTCGGCGGGGAAGGAGCCGGCCTGAGGAGCGTTGACGTCGTCAACGCGGCGTTCTTGGAAGCCAGGACGCCCGTGCGTACGGTAGCCGGTATGCCAGACACGCCCGCTCCCGATGCCGGACCGCTGGTCACCGGTTCTGAGATCGCCCGGCTCGCGGGTGTCACCCGTGCCGCGGTCTCCAACTGGAGAAAGCGATACGACGACTTTCCGACGCCCGTCGGAGGCGGTATCGGCAGCCCGTTGTTCGCACACGCCGAGGTGAGTGCATGGCTGGACAAGCAGCGCAAGGGGCGGCATCTGTCCGACGAGGTGCGTCTGTGGCAGGCGCTGCGGGGTAGCCACGGGGACGACATGCTGGGCGTTCTCGCCGAGGCTGCCCGCCTGTTGGCGGACCCGGCCTCAGGCGCCAGCGCCAGCCTGCCGCCCGAGGCGGTCCGTCTGCTCGGCGACGCGGCGGAAGGTGGTGCGGCGGGAGAGACGATCGAACATCTCGCGGAACGTTTCACCGAATCGATTCGCCGCGCCGGATCGGACCTGGTGACCTCGCCGCGTCTTGTCCGGGCCGTGCGGCATGCGGTAGGCGATCTGGGCGCTGACGCGGTGCTGTTCGACCCGGCCTGCGGCCTCGGCACGCTCCTGCTGGCCCTGAGTGCGGACCAGGGCTCACGCCGGTACGGCCAGGAAGTCGACGCACGCAGCGCGCGCTTCGCCCAGCTACGGGCCGAGCTGGCTTCCCATACGGGAGTTGAGATCGCTTCCGGCGACTCCCTGCGCGAGGACCGCTGGCCCGACCTCAGGGCGGACGTGGTGGTCTGTGATCCGCCGGTCACCAGCGGAGACTGGGGGCGCGAGGAGCTGTTGCTCGACTCCCGTTGGGAGTTCGGTACCCCGTCCCGCGCCGAAGGTGAACTGGCCTGGCTGCAGCACGCCTACGCGCACACCGCTCCGGGCGGAGTGGTCTGCATGGTCATGCCGGCGTCGGTCGCCTACCGCAAGGCAGGCCGGCGTATCCGGGCCGAGCTCGTCCGGCGCGGGGTGCTGACACAGGTCGTCGCCCTGCCGCCGGGCAGCGCGGCCTTCCACGCACTGCCCGTGCACCTCTGGCGGCTGCGTCGCCCCAAGGCGCCGACCGACGAGGCGGCCAGCGTCCGCATGGTCGACCTGACAGCCAACAAACCTGACGGTCCACTGGAACCGAGGCCCGACCAGATGGTGGACGTGCCCGTGATCCAGCTTCTCGACGAGACCGTGGATCTCACGCCGGGACGCCACGTCAGCAGTTCCCCTCGCGACTTCGCCGCCGAGTACGAACGCGCGCGGCAGGAACTGACACAGCTCGTCGGTCGACTGACGGAGCTGCTGCCGCAGTTGACGGAGGGCGGCAGGTCTCCGGTCCTGGGCGGCCCGACTGTCAGCGTCGCGGACCTCACGCGTGCCGGACTCGTGGAGTGCGGCGACTCCGAGCCGGTCTCGGTGAGCGACCAACTTGATACCGACTTCCTGCTGGGCTTCCTGCGCGGTGCCTCTCACGTCCGTCGCTCCGCAACCTCCAGCGGCACCTTCCGCTTCGACGCGCGGGGTGCCCGCGTCCCCCGGATGGAGATCGCGGAACAGCGCCGCTA
>NZ_WMLF01000006.1 GCF_014156695.1 Streptomyces durbertensis
ACCCGACACCGCGTTCCCGCACGGCGGATGGCAGGCTGGTGCCGCTCATCCGTCGTCAGGCACACAGCGGGAAGGTCGGGTCACGCCATGGTGGAACCGTTCCGGGTCGAGGTCACCGTCCGGGGATACGAACTCGACACCCAGGGCCACCTCAACCAGGCCGTCTACCTCCAGTACTGCGAACACGCCCGCTGGGAGTGCCTGCGGGCCGCCGGCATCACCCAGGAGGCCCTGCTGGCGACCGGCGTCGGCCCGGCGGCACTGGAGAACACCATCAGGTTCCACCGCGAACTGCGCGGCGGCGACGAGCTGACGGTGAGCTGCGCCTGGCAGTGGGGCGGCGGCAAGACGTTCCGGCTGCGGCAGGAGATCGTCCGCGCCGACGGCGAACTCGCCGCCGAACTCACCGGCGTCGCGGGTCTGTTGGACCTCACCGAACGCCGGCTCGTCCGCGACCCCGCCGACCGCCTCCGCGCACTGGCCACCCACCCCGACCTGCTCGGGCTCTGACCGGCGGCGGCGACCGCCGACTCTCCGCCCACCGCACCCTCGGACGTCCGAGGTACCCGTGCCGCCCGCCGGGCCCGATGCTGGCCGGGCCACCAGATCGGTGGCGCCCTGCGGGGCGTGGAGAAGGAGAAGACCGGGGATGACCAGCATCAGCAAGTTCCGTGCCACTCTGGCGGCCGGCGCCGCCGTCGCCGCGAGCGCGGCGGTCCTGATGGCGCCGGGCACTGCGAACGCCGCCTCCTACAGCGACTGCAAGAAGGGGAACATCTGCTTCTACACCGGCTCCAACGGCACCGGCCACATGTGCCAGTGGGACGGCAACGACTCCGACTGGCGGGGCGGCGGCATCACCTGCTCGTGGGCTGGCACCCACAACGTCAAGTCGGTGTACAACAACGGCTTCGCCAGCGGCTACAAGGATGTCGTCTACTACACCGGGGCCAACTACCAGAACCGGATCGGCTGCACCAAGGTCGGTAACCAGGGCAACCTCGCGGGCACCTACAAGCTCCGTTCCCACAAGTGGGTCACGAGCTGCTGATCCGCGCCTCCCTGCCGTCCCACCGGAACGGTCCCGTCGCCCGGCCCGAGGCCGGCGACGGGACCGTCCCGCGTCCGCCGCCCCGAAGGGCCGTCACCCCGCTGGCGCCGTCGCCCATCGCGACGCCCGCCACTCCGACGCCAGCATCGCGTAGTGCAGCTCGCTGCCCCACTCGTCCTTGAAGATCTCCGACTCCACGAAGTGCGCCTCGCGCCGCATCCCCAGGCGCTCCATCAGCCGCCACGAGCCCTCGTTGCGCGGATCGCAGCGCCCGATCACCCGGTGCAGGCCCAGCTCCTCGAACCCGAGCCGCAGCATCTCGACGGCAGCCTCGCTCGCGTAACCCCGGCCCTGGGACCCGGGGTGGAACACGAACCCGAACTCACCCTGCCGGTGCCGCCTGCTCAGCCACTCCAGCAGCACGTAGCCGATCACCCGGCCGTCCGCCTCGACGGCGAGCACCAACGTGTCGCCCTCCTCCCGGAGCGCGGTCTGTCCCTGCCTCCGTGCCAGCTCGGCGGCGGTCTCCGCGCGGCTCCTCGGGTTGTTGTACAGGTACCGGGCCACCTCCGGCAGCGACTCGAACGCGTACATGTCGTCCTCGTCCGCCGCCTGGAACGGCCGCAGCACCAACCGCCGGGTCGTGAGCGCTTCCCGGATCTCGATCACCTGTCACCCCCATCGTCCGGGGCCCCACCTCAGGGCCCCCGACCCCGACCCTAGGCCGCGACCCGTGCCCTCCTCACCCGATTTCCCGCCGACCGCGACGCCGGTTGTCAAGGCGATTCCCCGAGCCGGCGGCGACTGTCGAAGCGGGCTCGCAGGCCCGTCACGGGGTCGGTGTACTCCAGCGTCGCGGCGAGGAGTTGCAGGGGCCGCGTGTAGTCGTCCTCCCCGTCCGCCTCGGCGACCACCCGCGGATAGAGCGGATCACCGAGGATCGGCAGGCCGAGCGCGTTCATGTGGACGCGCAGCTGGTGGGTGCGGCCGGTGTGCGGCACCAGGCGGTACAGGCCCCGGCCGGCGCGGTGCTCCAGCAGCTCGACGCGGCTCTCGCTGTTGGGCTCGCCCGGCACCTCGCGGGCGGTCAGCTCCCCGCGCTCCTTGACGATGCGGCTCCGGACGGTCGCCGGGAGCGGCACCCGCGGGTCGAACGCCGCCACCGCGCGGTACTCCTTCCGCACCCGCCGCAGCTGGAACAGCGACTGGTAGGCGCCCCGGTGGCGCGGCTGGACGACAAACAGGACCAGCCCGGCCGTCAGCCGGTCGAGGCGGTGGGCGGGCTGGAGGTCGGGCAGGCCGAGGTCGCGGCGGAGCCGGGCGAGCGCGGTGTCGGTGACATGCCCGCCGCGGGGAGTGGTGGCGAGGAAGTGCGGCTTGTCGGCGACGACCACCCGCTCGTCCCGGTACACGACCTCCACCTCGAACGGCACCGGCTCCTCCGGCGCGAACTCCCGGTGGAACCACACGTACAGCCCGGCTTGATAGGGCGCCTCACGGCCGAGCGGCCCCTCCGCCGTGACAAAGTCCCCGGCCCTCAGCATCTCGTCCACCCGCCGGGGACCGATCGCCTGCCCGAACCGCGCCACCAGATGGTCCCGCACGGTCGGCCACCGCCCGTCCGGGTCCGGCGGCAGCCGCAGCCGTACCGGGTCGACACCCCTCCGCTGCTCCAGCGGGGCCGGCGGAGTCCGTCGCCCACGTGTCATCTCAACCGCCGTGCCCCGCCTGTCCGAGTGCCGTCCACCGCACCTCACCGGCGCGCTCGGCCAGTCTCCCACCCGCCGCGACAACGCCCCCGTCCGCACCGCGGGACGGGGGTCCTGCGCGGCCGCCGTGGTCGGCATACTGGCCGGCGCCCTTGATCATCACCACCGTCCAGCAGGAGGAAGCATGGCCGCCGGTTTCAGGACCGTCATCGAGGTGGGCGAGGACCATCTCGGACAAGCCCGGTCCGTCGACAGGCTGTTCCAGGAGGCGATCGCCCCCGCGACCGTCAACTTCGACTTCGAGCACATCAGGGAGGCGGCCGCCGCCGTGCCCCGCGGTGAGATCGTGCGCATGGTGCGCGGCTGGAGGCTCCAGGAGGAGGCCCCCGTCATGGTCATGGTGCTGTCGCTCAAGGAGGCGGTGCGTCAGGCGCTGCCGCAGGAGTGCGCCGACGCGGGCTTCTGGGGCACCGTCGAGCGTGAACTGCTCCACGCCTTCACCGGCCTCGCCGCCCAGGGAGACGCACCCGGCCTCGCGTACTACGACGAGGGCCCCGACCACACGAGCTACTACCGGGACCTGTTCTTCGCCCTCCAGGACGCGGACACCGACGAGCACCTGTACGCGCTCGCCTGCTGCATCGACGTGACACTCGGTGTCGACAAGGCACGCGCCGGCGCCCTGGAGCCCACCGACGTGGTGCCCTTCTCGACCGTGCTCAACGCGATCGTGCTGCGCCAGCGGCTACCCCTCGCGATCTGACCCCCGACCGCCGCGGCCCGCCGTCCCGGGCCGCCCTTCCCCGTTCTCCACGCGGCCGCTCCCACGAGGCCCGCGAGCACCCCCGAAAAGCAGAAGAACCCCAGCTGAACTGGGGTTCTGTGAGAGTGTCCGAGGGGGGACTTGAACCCCCACGCCCGATAAAGGGCACTAGCACCTCAAGCTAGCGCGTCTGCCATTCCGCCACCCGGACCGGTGAGCTGCGGGCCCGGATCTCCGCCGTGCCTCGCGACGTCGACAACCATAACACCTGATGGGGGCGGTTCGATCACGCGGCGGCCTTGGGCGGGGTGTGCGGAGGCGGGAGGATGGGGACGACCACTACTTCAGGAGGCAGCGTGAGTGCGACGAACCCGGTCGGGCAGGGCGGCGGCACCGGTGTGAGCGGCGAGGACGAGGTCGTCGACCTGTGCCGGGACCTGATCCGGATCGACACCAGCAACTTCGGTGGAGGCGACGCCAGGGGTGAGCGGGCGGCGGCGGAGTACGTCGCCGAGAAGCTGGCCGAGGTCGGCGTGGAGTCGAAGATCATCGAGTCCGAGCGCGGGCGGGCGTCGCTGGTGGCGCGGATCGAGGGGGAGGACCCCTCGCGGCCCGCGCTGCTGATCCACGGGCACACGGACGTGGTGCCGGCGGACGCCTCGGACTGGACGTACGACCCGTTCGCGGGTGAGATCGCCGACGGATGCCTGTGGGGTCGCGGCGCGGTGGACATGAAGGACATGGACGCCATGACGCTCGCGGTGATCCGGGACCGGATGCGCAGCGGGCGCCGTCCGCCGCGCGACGTGGTGCTGGCGTTCCTCGCCGACGAGGAGGCCGGCGGCGTCTTCGGCGCCCGGCACCTGGTGGACCACCACCGGGAGCACTTCGACGGGGTGACCGAGGCGATCGGCGAGGTCGGCGGATTCTCCTTCACCGTCAACGACGATCTGCGGTTGTACCTGATCGAGACCGCCCAGAAGGGCATGCACTGGATGCGGTTGGAGGTGGAGGGCACCGCCGGGCACGGCTCGATGGTCAACCGGGACAACGCGATCACCGAACTGAGTGAGGCCGTCGCCCGGCTGGGACGGCACAGGTTCCCCGTCCGGGCCACCAAGACCGTGCGGTCCTTCCTGGACGAGTTGGGGGACGCGCTCGGCACCGAGCTGGACCCGGAGGACATGGAGGAGACGCTCGCCAAGCTGGGCGGAATCGCGCGGATCATCGGCGCGACGCTCCAGAACACCGCCGCGCCGACGCAGCTCAACGCCGGCTACAAGGTGAACGTGATCCCCGGCAAGGCGACCGCGCACGTGGACGGACGCTTCCTCCCCGGGCACGAGGAGGAGTTCCTGGCCGATCTCGACCGGGTCCTCGGCCCCCGGGTCCGGCGGATCTCCGAGCACTCCGACAGGGCGCTGGAGACCACGTTCGACGGTGCGCTGGTGGACGCGATGCAGTCGGCGCTGAAGGCGGAGGACCGGGCGGCCCGAGCCGTGCCGTACATGCTCTCCGGCGGCACCGACGCCAAGCACTTCGACGACCTCGACATCCGCTGCTTCGGTTTTGCGCCGCTGAAGCTGCCGCCGGAGCTGGACTTCGCGGGCATGTTCCACGGCGTCGACGAGCGGGTACCTCTGGACGGTCTGAAGTTCGGCGTGCGGGTGCTCGACCGCTTCCTCGACCAGTGCTGAGGCAGCTGCCGGTTTCGGAGAACGCCTGGTCAGGTGGGTCGTCAGCGGTGCGTGAGGTGGGGGCCGGAGCGGAGCCGGCGCACCGAACAGCCGAATCGGCCGTGTGTTTGCGACTACTCAGGACGGGTGAATAGGCGGCACTGGTCGTAGCCCGCCCCACGCCTCCTCGTTACAGGTGGTGCGGTCCGCAGCTTGGATCGCATTGCCAACTAGGAGGAAAAATGCTCAAGAAGGTCGTCGCTGCCGCGGCTGCCACCGGTGGTCTGGTGCTCGCTGGCGCTGGTGTCGCCTCTGCGTCCGCCGGCGCGCAGGCCGCCGCCGTGGGTTCCCCCGGTGTCCTGTCCGGCAACGTCATCCAGGTGCCGGTTCACGTCCCGGTGAACGTCTGCGGCAACACCGTTTCCGTCATCGGGCTGCTGAACCCGACCTTCGGCAACACCTGCGTCAACCACTGATCTCTCTCTTTCACGAGGGATGACGCCGCGACCCCGGAGCGCGCGCCATGCGCTCCGGGGTCGCCGGGTTCCGGGCGAGCAGGTGCGACTGCCGGCGCTACGCCGCGCCCCGCTCGCGTACACGCAAGCAAGAAGGCAGGAATCAACCATGCGACAGGCCACCCGAAACAGTCTGGTGACGTTTGCCGCGGCGGGCGGCGTGCTCGCCCTGGCGAGCGGCACCGCGCACGCGGGGTCGAGCGCCGAGAGCCAGGCCCACGGCTCGCCCGGCGTGCTCTCCGGCAACTCCGTCCAGGCGCCGGTGCACGTGCCGGTCAACGCCTGCGGCAACACGGTCACCGTCGTCGGCGGTCTCAACCCGGCCATGGGCAACCAGTGCGCCAACGTCAGCTCCCCGCCGAAGGGCAAGCAGCAGGGCGGCAAGGGGCACCAGGACGGCGGCAAGGACCAGGGCGGTCACCACGGTGGCGGCCACCAGGGTGGCGGTCACCACGGTGGCGGCCACCAGGATGGCGGTCACCACGGTGGGGGTCACCAGGGCGGCGGCCACCACGGTGGCGGCTCCCACGCGCACGGCGAGACCGTGGGCTCGCCCGGTGTCGGCTCCGGCAACAACGTGCAGGTCCCGGTCGACGTCCCGGTCAACGCCTGCGGCAACACCGTCAACGTGGTCGGCCTCCTGAACCCGGCCATGGGCAACCAGTGCGGCAACGTCGGCAAGCCGGGGAAGCCCGGGAAGCCGGGCAAGCCGGGTGAGCCGGGTGAGCCCGGCCCGGAGACGCCGGAGAAGCCGCGCACTCCGGAGGTTCCGGAGGAGGAGAGCCCGGAGAGCCGGACTCCCGAGACCCCGGGCAAGCCGTCCGAGGAGGTCGAGCCGTCGGACCGCGGCCCGCAGAAGCAGGTCTCACCGCAGACCGAGCGGACGCAGGCCCAGCCCGAGCTGGCCCAGACCGGCGCCTCGACGCTGGGCACCGCCGCGCCGGTGGGTGCGGCCCTGCTGCTCGGCGGCTACGTGCTCTACCGTCGCGCCCGCGTCGCGCGGCGCTGACGTGGCGGCCCTCAGCGGGCCGTGAGGAACAGGGCGGGAAAAGGTAGGACATGAAGCGGGTGCCGCGGGGGCGGAGCCCGCTTCATGGCGTGCACGGCCCGTCTCACCAGGTGGCACGCAACTGGCGGATGATCCGCCGCCGCAGCCGCACCCGGCGGCTGCCGTCCGGGTGGAGCCTCAGACGGTCCAACTCCCAGTGCCCGTACTCGGCGTGTTCGGTCAGCAGGCGGGTGGTCGCGCTGCGGGAGACCCCTCGTGGGACGTACACGTCCCGAAATTCGTATTCCGGCATCGCATCTATTGTGCGTGCAGGGGCCGACTACGGATAGCGTCTGCACTATGTCTGATGCTGCGCAGCCCACCGCTGCCGAGGTACGAGCCGCCGTCGAAGCGCTGAAGACCGCGCTGGACCGTCACCTCGACGCCATCGAACGACGGGACGCGACCGAGGAGCCGGCCGCGGAGGCGGACGCGGCCGTCTACTCGGCGTTCAACGAACTCGCCGCCGCCGGCGAGGCCTACGACGCGCTGCTCTACGACGCGTACGACGAGGTCACCCCCTTCGAGATCCCCGGCGGCGACCAAGTCCCGGACTACCTGGGGCCCGACGATCCCAGCGCGCTGAGCGTGCTGGTCCGCCGGGACTACACGGTCGCCGAGCCGCTGCGGCTGCTGGCGCAGGCGCGGCGGATCACCGAACTCGATCCGGACGCGACCGACCTGGCCGGCGAGGGCGAGGAGGCCGGCAGCAGCGTGCACGCGGCGCTCGGCGTGCTCTTCGGCGAGTTCGAGCCGGACGAGATCGCCACCCGGCACAAGGAGTTCGGCCTGGAGGAGGGCGACTCCACGGTGTGGGTGCAGGCCGCCGACGAGGCGCCGGAGCCGGGGGAGTGGCTGAACGCGCCCTTCGACGTGGCCGACCCGCAGCGGGTGGTGTGCCGCTTCGACATCAGCTCCGTCTTCGACGAGGACGAGCTGTACGGGCCGGAGGAGTCCGCCCGCTGACCCGTCCGTCCGCGCGGGCGGGCGGAGGGTCGCGGAAAGCCCGGCGGGCCGGCCCGCCGGGCTGGGCTCGGGTCGGGCCGGGTCGGGTCAGCCGGCCTCGGCGGCGGACTGTGCGGCCGACTGCGCGGAGAGCAGGGAGCGCAGCCGGGTGTGCCGTTCGGCGCCCGGCCGCTCGGCCACCGCCCGAGGCAGCTCGGAGCCGACGCCGTGCACCACCGAGACGTGCCGCAGCCCACGGCCGAACGCCGTGTACACCCAGGGGCGGTCGAGCGCCTCGCCGGCGTCGCCCGGCAGGACGACCACCACCGCCGGCCAGCGGCGGCCCACGGCCTGGTGGGCGGTGACGGCCCAGCCGTGCCGGACGGTCGTGGCGACCAGCTCGCGCGGGACGACCAGCGGCCGGCCCGCGCACTCCAGCCGCAGGCCCTCCGCGTCGGCACCGACCACCCGGGCGTGCAGCGCCCGGCCCGGGCCGGGCGTGTAGACCACCCGGTCCTCCGGGTCGAAGCCGCCGAAGGCGCCCGGCCCCGGGTTCAGCCGGGCCTTGAGGGCGGCGTTCAGTGCGGTCGTGCCGGCGCCGCCGCCGTGCCCGACGGTGACCACCCGCGTCTCCGATGCCGGCACGCCGACCGCGCGCGGCACCGAGTCGGTGACCAGCTGGACGGCCCGGTGCACGGCCTCACCCGCGTCCCGTACCGGCACGATCACCAGCTCGCGGTCGGGGGCCTCGACCTGGAGCAGCTCGCCCGCCCCCACGCCGGAGACCAGCTCACCGAGCGGCCCCGGGTCGGGCGTGCGGGAGGACACGTGCGGGCAGACACCGGCCGCGAGCACGTCCCCGAGAACCCGGCCCGGCCCGACCGGCCCGAGGCCGAGCGGGTCGCCGCTGAGCACCAGCCGGGACCCGTCGGCCAGCGACTCCGCGACCGCCGCTCCGGCCTCGGTGTCCAGCAGCGCGGCGTCGGTGACGGCCAGCAGGTCCAGGGCCAGCGCGCCCTCGGCGTCCCGCCCCGGGCCCTCCGCGCCGGCCAGCAGCCCGGCGAGCGTGGCGACCCCGGCGCCGGCGGGCGTGTCGTCGGACGGCGCTTCGGTGGGCTCGGGCAGCAGCGCGGCGAAGCGGTCGCGGGCGTCGTCCGTGGCGGTCACCGCCCAGGCCCGGAGGCCCACCGACGTCGCGGCGGCCAGCAGTTCGGCGATCTCGGCCCGGGAGGCCTCGCCGCCGGTGTGCGTCACCAGGGCGTGGCCTGCGACACGCCGCACGAGTTCGGCGGCGGACGGGGACCTGGTGGCCCGGGCGGCCCCCTCCCACGCCTCGTCGCCGCCGGGCGGCGGCGCGTCGCCGTCGGGGCGCTCGGCGGCGAAGGTGCTGACCAGCCGGTACAGCCCCTCGGCCAGCGACTCCTCGGCGACCGCCCAGCGTTCGAGCCCGTACAGCCGGACGCCGGGCGGCGGCTCCTCCTCGGACACGTCGTCCGACGCGTCGGCGGGCGCGGCGGTCCCCGCCTCGGGAGCCGGTTCGTGGAAGTCGACGAGCTGCCCCTCGGCGACCGCCGACTCCAGGGCGGCCTCCGCGTCCGCGACACCGAGGCCGGCGAGCCGCCGCACGAGGCCGTCGTGGTCGAGTACGGTGTGCCCGCTGAGCGCGGCCCGCAGAAGCGTCCACTGGGCCAACGCCGGGCCGCGACGCGGGTCCTGGGGGTCGCACTCGGCGCCGAGCAGCGCGCGGGCGAACCCGTCCGCCTGCTCGGGACGTACACCCGGGACCGTCAGGAGCCGCCACGGGTCGGCGCGCAGCGCCTCGGCCGCCTCGCCGCCGAGCGCCATGGCCGCGGGCAGGGCCAGCGACGGCGGCGCGCCACCCTCCGCGAACAGGTCGGCGAGCCCGGGCGGAACCTCCACGCGGGGCCGGCCGGCCGGGTCGGCCGGATCGCCGCCGACCGCTGCGGCGGGCGGCACCGCCGGGCGGGCCGGACGGCGGGCCTCCGGCGCCGGCCGGGTGTAGAACTCGGCCGCCGCGCGCTCCCCGCTCTCCACGGCCCGGACGGCCGCCAGGAGTTCGGCCGCACGCCCGGCAAGCTTCCCTCCGGCCTCCGGTACCGGGCGGGCACCGCGTCCACGCGGCTCGGTCGGGTCCCCGCCGGCGTCCCCCGCGTCGCCGGCGTCCCCCGTGCCGTCGCCACCGCCGCTGCCACCGTCCGCCGGGTCTTCCGCAGCGTCCGCCGGGTCGTCGGCGCCGGCCTCCGCCTCGGCGGTGTTGTCCCCGGCCGCCTCGGCCGGAGACGGCTCGGAACGCGCGCCCTCCGGCCCGCGCGCGTCGCTCGCCGCGCGCGTCGCGCTTCCGTCGTCCGGGCCCTCCGCGCGGTCGGTGGCGTCGGTCGGCGGCGGTGGGGTGGTCACAGCGTGCTCCAGTCCTGGTCGGGATAGCGGTGCACCGGGGCGGAGACCTCGTCGAGGGCCCGGGTGATCTCGTCAGGAAGAGTAAGGGCTTCCGCTGACAACGCCTGGCCGAGCTGCTGGGCGTTGCGCGCGCCGACCAGCGGCGCCGCGACACCGGGCCGGTCGCGGACCCAGGCGAGGGCGACCTGGAGCGGGCTGACGGCGAGTCCGTCGGCGGCGGTGGTCACGGCGTCGACGATGCGGTCGGCGGTGCTGTCGAGGTAGGGCGCGACAAAGGCCGCCATGCGCTCCCCGGTGCCGCGTGAGCCGGCCGGCGCCGCGCCGTCCCGGTACTTGCCGGTGAGTACGCCGCGGCCGAGCGGGGAGGAGGGCAGCAGGCCGACGCCCAGGTCGCGGGCGGCGGGCAACGCCTCCCGCTCCACGCCGCGTTGCAGCAGCGAGTACTCCAGCTGGACGCCGGCCAGCCGGGCCCGGCCGGGGGTCGCGAGCTGCCAGGTGGCGGCCTTGGCGAGCTGCCATCCGCTGAACCCGCAGACGCCGACGTAGCGGGCGCGGCCGCTGGAGACGGCGACGTCCAGGGCGTGCAGGGTCTCCTCCGTCGGAGTGAGCGGGTCGAAGGCGTGGACCTGCCAGAGGTCCACGTGGTCGGTGCCGAGCCGGCGCAGGGAGGAGTCCAACGCGGTCAGCAGGTGGCCGCGCGAGGCGTCGACCGCGCGGTGCGGGTCGGCGACACAGCCCGATTTGGTCGCGATGACGAGGTCCTCGCGGGGCACGATGGACTCCAGCAGCCGGCCGAGCAGGTGTTCGGCGGTGCCGTCGGCGTACACGTCGGCGGTGTCGACGAGCGTGCCGCCCGCCTCCCAGAAGGCCTTGAGTACGGCCGCGGCCTCCTGGTCGCTGGTCTCGCGGCCCCAGCTGAGGGTGCCCAGTCCCAGCCGGGACACCCGCAGGCCGGTGTGGCCCAGCTGTCTTGGCTCCATGGGCGTTGAGGGTAGTTCGGGCGGCCGCTAGAGTCCGCAGGGACAACGACGTTACCGGCCGGTAAGGGAGAGTGCGATGCGACTCGGGATCAACCTCGGCTACTGGGGTGCCGGCATGGACCAGGACAACCTGGCCGTCGCCCAGGAGGCGGAACGGCTCGGGTACGAGGTGTGCTGGGCCGCCGAGGCGTACGGCTCGGACGCGCCGACCGTGCTGGCGTGGGTGGCGGCCCAGACGAGCACGATCGACGTGGGTTCGGCGATCTTCCAGATCCCGGCCCGGACGCCGGCGATGACGGCGATGACCGCCGCGACCCTGGACACCCTCTCCGGCGGCCGCTTCCGGCTGGGGCTCGGGGTCTCCGGGCCGCAGGTCTCCGAGGGCTGGTACGGGGTGCGGTTCGACCGGCCGCTGAGCCGCACCCGGGAGTACGTCGAGATCGTCCGGAAGGCGATGAGCCGGGAGCGGCTGACGCACCAGGGCGAGCACTGGACGCTGCCACTGCCGGACGGCCCGGGCAAGCCGATCAAGCTGACCGTGCATCCGGTGCGTGAGCGGGTCCCGCTCTACATCGCCGCGATCGGCCCGAAGAACCTGGAGCAGACCGGTGAGATCGCCGACGGGGCCCTGCTGATCTTCTTCGCGCCCGAGCACGCCGAGGAGACCACGCTGTCCGCTCTGCGCGCCGGGCGGCGGAAGGCCGGGCTGACGATGGACGGCTTCGACGTCTGCCCGACGGTGCCGCTCGCGGTCGGCGAGGACGTGGGCGCGCTGGCCGACACCTTCCGGCCGTACACGGCCCTGTACGTGGGCGGCATGGGCAGCCGGAAGCAGAACTTCTACAACCGCCTCGCGCAGCGCATGGGTTACGAGAAGGAGGCCGCCGAGATCCAGGACCGGTATCTGGCGGGCGACAAGCAGGGCGCCGCGGCCGCGGTCCCGGAGCGGCTGATCGACTCCACCACGCTGCTCGGCCCGGTCGAGCGGATCGCCGACCGCATGCGGGCCTACGCCGAAGCCGGGGTGACCACCCTGTCCCTGGCGCCCGCCGGCTTCACCCTGGAGGAGCGGCTGGTGTCGCTGCGTGCCGGAGTGGAGGCACTGGAGCGCAGCGGCGCCGCCTGAGAGCGGCGGCCCAGCGTGACGTTGCGGTCCAGCGTGACGTTTCTGCGGCCGTGGTGGGGGCTCGGGGTCTCCCCGCCACGGCCGTCACCGGGCACAACGCCCGAGGGCCCGCCCGGGTTACGGCCTGAACGCTCCCGGGACGGTTCCGTCCCGGGAGGCAGGCCCTACGCTGGCAGGCATGCCCATACTGCTCGTCGTCCGACACGGCCGGTCCACCGCCAACACCTCCGGCGTGCTCGCGGGCCGCGCCCCCGGGGTGGAGCTGGACGCCCACGGCACCGCGCAGGCCGAGGCGCTGCCCGACCGCCTGGCCGGGCTGCCGCTCGCGGCGGCCGTGCGCAGCCCGGTGCTGCGGTGCCGGCGCACGCTGGAGCCGCTGCTGGCCCGCCGCCCCGAGCTGGCCGACATCGTCGACGAGCGCATCAGCGAGTGCGACTACGGGGACTGGACGGGCCGCAAGCTCAGCGAGCTGATGGACGAGCCGCTGATGGCGACCGTCCAGCAGCACCCGACCGCGGCGGCGTTCCCCGGCGGGGAGTCGATGCGCGAGATGCAGCGGCGCGCGGTGGCCGCCGTCTACGACTGGAACGAGCGGATCGCCCGGGAGCACGGCCCGGACGCCGTCTACCTGATGTGCACCCACGGCGACGTGGTGAAGTCGATCGTCGCCGACGCGCTCGGGCTGCACCTCGACCTCTTCCAGCGGATCACCGCGGAGCCCGGTTCGGTGACCGCGATCCGCTACACCCCGCTGCGGCCGTTCCTGCTGAGGCTCGGGGACACCGGCGACCTCTCCTCCCTCGCCGGGCGGGCCGCCGACGCACCGGACGGCGGCACCGCGCCCCACGGCGGCACGGTTCCGGCCGGCGGGGCGGACGGTTCCGGCCAGGCCGTGGTGGGCGGCGGCGCGTGAACCGCCCGGCGGCGCCGGCGGGAACGACCGCCGGGTCAGCACGCTGATCGTCTCGGGCAGTAGGGTGCCAGTAACCCCTAAGCCCAACCGTTGGAGCAGGACGTGTCCCGTCAGGTCTTCCTATACGACCCCCCGGACCGGTTTGTCGCCGGCACGGTCGGACTGCCCGGGCGGCGCACCTTCTACCTGCAGGCATCCGCCGGCGGTCGCACCACCAGCGTGGCGCTGGAGAAGGCGCAGGTCGAGGCGCTGGCCGAGCGGATCGACGAACTGCTGGACGAGGTCGTGCGGCGCAGCGGCGGCAACGCGCCCGTGCCGGCCGTCGCCCCGTCCGAACTCGCCGACACCGCGCCGCTGGAGACGCCGGTCGAGGAGGAGTTCCGGGTCGGCACGATGGCGCTTGCCTGGGACGGCGAGAGCGAGCGCATGGTCATCGAGGCGCAGGCCCTCGTCGAGTTGGAGGCCGACTCGGAGGAGGACCTGGCCGCGGCGGAGGAACGGCTGCTCCAGGACGACGAGAACGGCCCGCCGATGCTGCGGGTGCGCGTCACGGGACAGATGGCCAGGGCCTTCGCCAAGCGGGCCATCGAGGTCGTCAACGCGGGCCGCCCCCCGTGCCCGCTGTGCAGCCTGCCGCTCGACCCGGAGGGACACGTATGCCCGCGTCAGAACGGATACCGCCGGGGCGCGAGCTGAACACCGCGCGGCTGCTCGCCGAGGGCGAACTGACGGTCGTCGGCCGCATCCCGGACGCCTCGAACGCGGTGCTGTACGCCACGGTCACCGCCGAGGGGCACCGGGTGGGCTGTGTGTACAAGCCGGTCGCGGGGGAGCGGCCGCTGTGGGACTTCCCCGACGGCACGTTGGCCGGCCGGGAGGTCGCGGCGTACGAGGTCTGCCGCGCGCTCGGCTGGGACCTGGTCCCGCCGACCGTGCTGCGGGACGGGCCGCTCGGCCCCGGCATGTGCCAGGAATGGGTGGGCGCCGACCCGCTGGAGGACCCGGAGGAGGGCCCCGCCACGACGACTCCGGCCGAGCCGGCCGCGGAGCTGGTCGCCGGGGACGGGTCGGAAGGACCCGAGGTGCTGGCCAGCCTCAGCCCCACCGGCCTGGTGGCGCTGCTGGAGACCGGGGACCCGGGGTCCGGCTGGAAACCGGTGGGCCACGCCTCGGTGCCGGACGACAGCACCGGCGGCGAGCGCCCGGCGCTGCTGGCCCACGCCGACGACAGCCGGCTGCGGCGCACGGCGGTGCTGGACGCCGTCGTCAACAACGCGGACCGCAAGGGCGGCCACCTGCTGGCGCTGCCGGACGGCGGCCTGCGGGTCATCGACCACGGAGTGACCTTCCACACCGACGACAAGCTCCGCACCCTCCTGTGGGGCTGGGCCGGCGAATCGCTGCCCGAGGAGGCCGTACGGGCGCTGCGGCGACTGGCGGAGGAACTGGCGGAGGGCGGCACGCTGGCCGCCCGGCTGGCGGAACTGCTGTCCGCCGCCGAGCTGGACGCCCTGCGCAAGCGCGTCGGCGCGCTGCTGGCCACCGGCCGCCATCCGCTCCCCGGTGGCGACTGGCCGGCCATCCCCTGGCCCCCGGTCTGAGCCCCGGCACACGGCACCAGCACACGGCACCGACTCGCGCAAGAGGGCTGTTCGAGCCATAGCGTGGCTCGGTGTCGTTGTACGAACCGTCGTGCGGTTACGCTCGTGACCATGCATGCCTGGCCCGCTTCCGAGGTCCCCGCCCTGCCCGGCAAGGGCCGCGACCTCCGGATCCACGACTCCGCGACCGGCGGACGGGTGACCTCCGCCCCCGGTCCCGTCGCCCGCATCTACGTCTGCGGCATCACGCCGTACGACGCCACCCACCTGGGACACGCGGCGACCTACAACGCCTTCGACCTCGTCCAGCGGGTCTGGCTGGACACCAAGCGGCAGGTGCACTACGTACAGAACGTCACCGACGTCGACGATCCACTGCTGGAGCGGGCGCAGGAGACGGGCGTCCCCTGGGAGCAGCTGGCCGAGCGTGAGACGGCCCTGTTCCGGGAGGACATGACGGCGCTGCGGATGCTGCCGCCGCAGCACTACATCGGCGCGGTGGAGGCGATACCGGCGATCGTGCCGCTCGTCGAGCGGCTGCGCGACGTCGGCGCCGCCTACGAGTTGGGCGGCGACGTCTACTTCTCGGTGGACGCCGACCCGCACTTCGGCGAGGTGTCGCGCCTCGACGCCGAGGTGATGCGGCGGCTGTCCGCGGAACGCGGCGGCGACCCCGACCGCGCGGGCAAGAAGAACCCGCTCGACCCCCTGCTCTGGCAGGCCGCCAGGGACGGCGAACCGCACTGGGACGGCGCCTCGCTCGGCACCGGCCGGCCCGGCTGGCACATCGAGTGCGTGGCGATCGCGCTGGAGCACCTGGGCATGGGCTTCGACGTCCAGGGCGGCGGCAGCGACCTCGCCTTCCCGCACCACGAGATGGGCGCCTCGCACGCCCAGGCGCTGACCGGCGAGTACCCGTTCGCGAAGGCCTACGTGCACGCGGGCATGGTCGCGCTGCACGGCGAGAAGATGTCCAAGTCCAAGGGCAACCTGGTGTTCGTCTCGGCCCTGCGCCGGGACGGCGTCGACCCTGCGGCCGTCCGCCTCACCCTGCTCGCCCACCACTACCGCGCCGACTGGGAGTACACCGACGCGGTCCTCGACGAGGCCACCGCGCGGCTGGCCCGCTGGCGCTCCGCGGTCTCCAGGCCCGACGGCCCGCCCGCCGAGGAACTGCTGGCCGAGGTCCGAGAGGCGCTGGCCGACGATCTCGACACGCCCTCCGCGCTGGCCGCCGTCGACCGCTGGGCCGAGCGCCAGCACGCCGAGGGCGGTACGGACGAGGGCGCGCCGGGGCTTGTCTCCCGCACCGTCGACGCGCTGCTGGGCGTCGCGCTGTGACGACGGGCCCGCGGGGCTGAAGGGACGGGCGCGCGGCGCCCGCAGGTGAACGCGCGGGCGGCGTCGGGAGCGTGGAGCACGCTTCCGACGCCGCCCGTCGGCGTGTCGAGGGGCGGTCAGCCGCTCTCGGGGCCGGCCTCCGCGTCGTGGTCGTCCTCCGGGCCGTTGCCCGAATCCGACCCCGCTCCCGAGTCCTTCGCCGGCCCGCCGGACGGGCGGCGGGGCGGCCGGCCTCGCGGGCCCGGCTCCCGCAGGTAGGGCCCGTTGTCCTGGCCGGCCGCCGGACCGCCCGGACCGCCCGGACCGCCCTGGCCGTCGCGCCGCCGCAGATAGCGTTCGAACTCCCGGGCGATGGCCTCGCCGGACGCCTCCGGCAGCTCGGCGGTGTCCCTGGCCTCCTCCAGCGTCTGCACGTACTCGGCCACCTCGCTGTCCTCGGCGGCGAGTTGGTCGACTCCGACCTGCCAGGCGCGGGCGTCCTCGCTCAGCTCGCCCAGCGGGACGCGCACCTCCAGCAGGTCCTCCAGCCGATTGAGCAGGGCGAGCGCCGCCTTCGGGTTCGGCGGCTGCGACACGTAGTGCGGTACGGCGGCCCACAGGCTCACCGCCGGCACCCCGGCGTGGGTGCAGGCCTCCTGGAGGATGCCGACGATGCCGGTGGGCCCCTCGTAGCGGGACTCCTCCAGGCCGAGCGAGGCCGCCAGGTCCGGGTCCGAGGTGACCCCGGTGACCGGGACGGGGCGGGTGTGCGGGGTGTCGCCGAGCAACGCGCCGAGGACGACGACAAGTTCGACGCCGAGTTCGTGGGCGAAGCCCAGCAGCTCGTTGCAGAAGGAGCGCCAGCGCATGCTGGGCTCGATGCCGCGCACCAGCACCAGGTCGCGCGGCTTGTCCCCACCGGTGCGGACCACCGAGAGCCGCGTCGTGGGCCAGGTCACCCGGCGCACCTTGCCGTCGAGCCAGACCTGCGGCCGGTTGACCTGGAAGTCGTAGTAGTCCTCGGCGTCCAGCGCCGCGAACACCTCGCCCTTCCACTCGCGGTCCAGGTGCGCGACCGCGGCGGAGGCGGCGTCTCCGGCGTCGTTCCAGCCCTCGAAAGCGGCGATCATGACCGGGTCGACCAGCTCGGGAACCCCCTCCAGCTCGATCACCCAGCGCCTCCTTCCGGCCGGTCGGGCCCGTGCCCGCGCCGGCTCACCGATGTTCCGTGCCCGCCAAGCCTACGACCATCGGGGCCGCTGGTTCAGTCCACGTGCGACCGGCGCCCTCGAACACGGTTCGAGCAGGTCGCCGGGCGGTGGGGCCGCCGGCCGCCGCGCAGCGCGACAAGCCGTACGGCGACCGCCCACCCGCCGGGTGGGGGCCGCCGTACGGCTCGCTCGCGTCGTCGAGCGGCGACATCGGGTGCGGCCGACGTCACCGCGCGCGTGACGCGGTCAGGAGGCGCGGTCGCCCAGCACCTCGGTCACCTTCGCCCGCACCTCCGGCGTGTCCAGACCGCGGACGGTCAGGGTGGTCCGGCGGCGCAGCACGTCGTCGGCGGTGTACGCCCACTCGTGGTCGCGGGCGTAGACGACCTGGGCCCAGATCTCCGGGCCGTCGGGGTGGACCCGCTCGCCGAGCGACGGGTCCTCGGCGACCAGGCGCGCGATCTCGAAGGACAGCGAGCCGTAGTGCGTCGCCAGGTGGCGCGCCGTGCGCGGGTCGAACCGGGCGCCCGGCTCGCGGTCCACCAGCAGCCGGTGGGCGACCGCCGACGGGTTCGCCACACCGGGCAGCGGCAGCCGGCGCGGCAGCAGCGAGACGGGCTGCATGTCGTCGCTCAGCGGGGCGCCCGGCAGGGTCGCCAGCCGCTTCAGGACGGTCCGTCCGATGTGCCGGTAGGTCGTCCACTTGCCGCCGGCGACCGACAGCATGCCGCCCCGGCCCTCGCTGACGACCGTCTCCCGCTTCGCGGACTCCACGCCGCCCGGACCGCCGGGCAGCACCCGGAGACCGGCGAAGGCGTAGGTGATCAGGTCCCGGGAGAGGTGCTCGTCACGGATGGAGAACGCCGCCTCGTCCAGGATCTGGTCGATGTCGGCGTCGGTGGCGCGCACCTCGCCCGGGTCGCCCTCGTACGCCTCGTCCGTGGTGCCCAGCATCAGCTGGTCCTCCCACGGCAGGGCGAACGTGATGCGGTACTTGTCCACCGGGGTGGCCATCGCCGCCCGCCAGGGCGCCTTGCGGCGCAGCACCACGTGGGCGCCCTTGGAGAGGCGGATGCTGGGCGCCGCGCCGGCGTGTTCCATCCGGCGCAGGTGGTCCACCCAGGGACCGGTGGCGTTGAGGACCAGCCGGGCGTCCACACCGAACTCGGTGCCGTCCAGCCGGTCCTTCAACTCCGCTCCGCTCACCCGGCCCCGGGTGAAGCGCAGTCCGGTCACCTCGGCGTGGTTGAGGACAACCGCGCCGGCCTCCACCGCCGCGCGGACGGTCATGACCGCCATCCGGGCGTCGTTCATCTGGTGGTCGCCGTAGACGGCGACGGCCTTGAGGTTCTCGGTGCGCAGACCCGGGTTGTCGGCGGCGGCCTTCGCGGGTGAGATGACCCGGCCGACGCCGTCCCCGAAGGCGGACAGCGCGGAGTAGGCGAAGACGCCGGCTCCGAGCTTGGCCGCCCCGTGCGGGCCGCCCTTGTAGACGGGCAGGTAGAAGGTGAGCGGGTTGACCAGGTGCGGCGCGACGTCCCTGGCCAGTACCCGCCGCTCGTGGTGGTTCTCCGCGACCAGCTTGACCGCGCCGGTCTGGAGGTACCGCAGACCACCGTGGACGAGCTTGGAGGAGGCGGAGGAGGTGGCCCCGGCGAAGTCGCCGGCGTCCACCATCGCCACCCGCAGGCCCGACTGCGCGGCGTGCCAGGCGACCGAGGTGCCCAGGATGCCGCCGCCGACGACCAGGAGGTCGAAGGTCGCCCCGTCGAGGACCTCTCTGGTCTCGGCGCGGCCGAGGTCCGCGCCGGCGGTCGGATGCGCCCCGAGGGCGGGCAGGGTGTTCATGCTGATCAGTTCTCCTCTTCGATCCAGCCCATGGTCCGCTCGACGGCCTTGAGCCAGTTCTTGTACTCGCGGTCGCGTACGGCCGCGTCCATACGGGGGGTCCATTCGGCCGCGCGCCGCCAGTTGGCGCGCAGCGCGTCGGTGTCGGGCCAGAAGCCGACCGCGAGGCCGGCCGCGTAGGCGGCGCCCAGGCAGGTGGTCTCGGCGACCATCGGTCGGACCACCGGGGTGTCCAGGACGTCCGAGAGGTTCTGCATGAGCAGGTTGTTGGAGGTCATGCCGCCGTCGACCTTGAGGGCGGTCAGTTCGACACCGGAGTCCTTGGTCATCGCGTCGACGATCTCGCGGGTCTGCCAGGCGGTCGCCTCCAGCACGGCCCGCGCGAGGTGGGCCTTGGTGGCGTAGCGGGTGAGGCCGGTGATCACGCCACGGGCGTCCGGTCGCCAGTAGGGCGCGAACAGACCGGAGAAGGCCGGCACGAAGTACGTGCCGCCGTTGTCCTCCACCGAGCTGGCGAGGGTCTCGATCTCGGCCGCGGTGCTGATCAGGCCCATCTGGTCGCGCATCCACTGGACCAGCGAACCGGTGACGGCGATCGAGCCCTCCAGGGCGTAGACCGGGTCCTGGTCGCCGATGCGGTAACCGACGGTGGTGAGCAGGCCGTTGTAGGAGTTGATCGGCTGGCTGCCGGTGTTCATCAGCAGGAAGGTGCCGGTGCCGTAGGTGGACTTGCCCTCACCGGTGGCGAAGCAGGTCTGGCCGAACAGCGCGGCCTGCTGGTCGCCGAGCGCGGACGCCACCGGGATGCCGGCCAGGGCGCCGGAGGCGGCGGTGCCGTAGACCTCGGCGGAGGACCTGATCTCCGGCAGGACCGCCATCGGCACGTCCATGGAGGAGCAGATGCGCTCGTCCCAGTCGAGCTCGTGCAGGTTCATCAGCATGGTGCGGGAGGCGTTGGTGACGTCGGTGACGTGCACGCCGCCGTCGACGCCGCCGGTGAGGTTCCAGATGACCCAGGAGTCCATCGTGCCGAAGAGGATGTCGCCGCGCTCGGCGCGTTCGCGCAGGCCCTCGACGTTGTCCAGCAGCCAGCGGATCTTCGGTCCGGCGAAGTAGGAGGCCAGCGGCAGGCCCGTCTCGCGACGGAACCGGTCCTGGCCGACGTTGCGGCCCAGCTCCTTGCAGATCGCGTCGGTGCGGGTGTCCTGCCAGACCAGCGCGTTGTGGACGGGCTCACCGGTGTGCTTGTCCCACAGCACGGTGGTCTCGCGCTGGTTGGTGATGCCGATGGCCTTGACGTCGTCCTTGCTGATGCCCGCCTGGCGGACGGCCCCGTCGACGACCTCCTGGACGTTGTTCCAGATCTCCGTCGCGTTGTGCTCGACCCAGCCGGGCTTGGGGAAGATCTGCTCGTGTTCCTTCTGGTCGACGCCGACGGTCCGGCCGTCCTTGTCGAAGATGATGCAGCGGCTGGAGGTCGTGCCCTGGTCGATGGCGGCGATGAAGGCGCGCTGGGTGGAATCGGTGCTCTGGTTCTCGGTCATGTCTTCGGCTCCGTTGCGAGAAGGTGGCTGGCTGACCGGCTTCGCCGGGCGTGGTTCGGTGGTGCTCAGGCGAAGGCGACCTGGTAGATCAGGCCGCCGAGGGCGCCGCCCAGGAGCGGGCCGACCACCGGGATCCACGCGTAGCCCCAGTCTGACCCGCCCTTGTTGGGCAGCGGCAGCAGCGCGTGCACGATTCGCGGGCCGAGGTCGCGGGCAGGGTTGATGGCGTACCCGGTCGGACCGCCGAGGGAGAGGCCGAGGCCGACGACCACGAGGGCGACGACCAGGATGCCGGTGCCGGAGACGGCCAGGCCTTCGGTGAGCCCCAGGGAGAGGATCGCCAGGACGAGGACGGTGGTGGCGATGGTCTCGGTGATCATGTTGCTCAGCGGGTTGCGGATCGCCGGGCCGGTGGAGAAGATCCCGAGCACCGGGCCGGGGTCCTCCGTGCCGCGCGGGCCGGGGGCCTTGGGGCCGGCCTTGTCGGCGACCTCTCCGGCGATCTCGGCGCCGTCCGTGCCGACGGTGGCGGCGACCTTGGCCTCCACGGCCTCCTCAGCGGACTCGGCGAGGTGGGCTCTGAAGTGGTCCTTGTAGCAGAGCCACATCAGGAACGCGCCGAGCATGGCGCCGAGCAGCTGGCCGGCGAAGTAGTAGGGGACCTTGTCCCAGGCGTTCTCCTTGATCGCGATGCCCACCGTGACGGCGGGGTTGAGGTGGGCTCCGGAGAGGTTGCTGGAGATGTAGGCGCCGGTCAGGACGGCGAAGCCCCAACCGAAGGTGATGGCGACCCAGCCGGCGTTGAACGCCTTCGACTGCTTGAGCACCACGCCGGCCACCACTCCGCCGCCGAGCAGGAGGAGGACGGCGGTGCCGATGACCTCGCCGATGAATATGTCTGATGTGGACACCCGCGGCTCCTTACTTCACTGAGGTGGCGGACCGGTCCCGTCCGGTGTTCGACATTGTCGACCGCCGAACGGCAGTTTTCTCCTGTTGTCGGATGGCGTCAAGAGGTCTGGAGGCCGCCTGTGCGCAACGTTCCCGAAACGCGACCTGGCACTCCGTGCCGCTTCAGAACCGGCGCGCCCCCAGGTCGCGGGAGACCGACCGGGCGCAGTCCCGCACCGAGGCGACCAGCGCCGGGCGTATCTCCCCCGCGTCGCAGAGCCGTTCGACCGCGCCGACGATGCCGACCGCGCCCACCGGCATGCGTCTGCGGTCGAAGATGGGTGCCGCCACCGAGGCCACGCCCTCCCAGGACTCCTCCACGTCGCACGCCCAGCCGCGCTCGCGGGTCAGCTCCAGACCGGCCTCCAGCTCGGGCGGCTCGGTGGCCGTGCGGGTGGTGAACGCCTCGCGCGGCGCCTCCAGCAGCTCGCTGTGCGCCACCGGGTCCCAGGCTGCCAGCACCTTGCCCATGGCCGTGCTGTGCAGCGGCTGCATGGCGCCGATCTCCAGCACTTGACGACTGTCGTCCGGCCGGAACACGTGGTGCACGACCAGGACGCCCTGTTGGTGCAGCACGCCGATGTAGACCGACTCGCCGCTCGCCCGGGCCAGGTCGTCGGACCAGACCAGCGCGCGGGCGCGCAGCTCGTGCACGTCCAGGTAGCTGTTGCCCAGGCGGAGCAGTTCGGCGCCGAGCTGGTAGCGGCCGGAGACCTCGTCCTGCTCGACGAATCCCTCCTGCTGGAGGGTGCGCAGCAACCCGTGTGCGGTGCCCTTGGCCAGTCCCAGCGAGGAGGCGATGTCGGACAGGCCGAGACGTCGCTCGCCGCCTGCCAGCAGTCGGAGCACCGCCGCGGCGCGCTCGAGTGACTGGATGCTCCGGGCCATCGGACACCCTTCCTTCTCCCCGTGGGCCGCGGGTCCCGCAGGGCGGGGGCGGCGACGGATGTTGGTCGACAATGTCGAACGGTATCGGATCATGCCGATAACCGACAGCGACAGTCGAGTCTACGACCGTCCCACTCCACGGAACGTCCACCGGTTCCCCACCGGTGGGCCTATACCCTGAACGCGTGTCCGGGCCGCGCTCCGCCGCGAACCGGGCAAAGCCGACAGCCGTCGCACCTCCAGGGAGCAGTCTTATGTCCTCGCCGTCCTCGGCCCCCACTCCCGCGCAGGGATCCGCCGCGCAGGGACCCTCCGCGCAGGAACCCGCCCAGGGAGCAGAACCCGCCCAGCGGGCAGCCGCCCTCCGTGAGGCGCTGGCCTCCCGCGTTGTCGTCGCCGACGGCGCCATGGGCACGATGCTCCAGGACCAGAACCCCACCCTGGAGGACTTCGAGGGCCTGGAAGGCTGCAACGAGGTACTCAACGTCACCCGCCCCGACATCGTCCGCTCGGTCCACGAGGCGTACTTCGCCGTCGGCGTGGACTGCGTGGAGACCAACACCTTCGGCGCCAACCAGGCGGCGCTGGGGGAGTACGACATCGCGCACCGCATCACCGAACTCTCCGAGGCCGGCGCCCGCATCGCCCGCGAGGCGGCGGACGAGTTCACCGCGAAGGACGGCCGCGCCCGCTGGGTGCTCGGCTCGATCGGTCCCGGCACCAAGCTGCCGACGCTCGGGCACGCCCCCTACCCGCTGCTCCGCGACGCCTACCAGCAGAACGCCGAGGGCCTGCTGGCCGGCGGCGCGGACGCCCTCCTGGTGGAGACCACCCAGGACCTGCTGCAGACCAAGGCGTCGGTGCTCGGCGCCCGCCGCGCGCTGACCGCGCTCGGCGTCGACGTGCCCGTCATCGTCTCGGTGACCGTCGAGACCACCGGCACCATGCTGCTCGGCTCGGAGATCGGCGCCGCGCTCACCGCGCTCGAACCGCTGGGCATCGACCTCATCGGCATGAACTGCGCCACCGGGCCGGCCGAGATGAGCGAGCACCTGCGCTACCTGTCGCGGCACTCCCGGGTGCCGCTGGCGTGCATGCCCAACGCCGGACTGCCCGTCCTCGGCAAGGACGGCGCGCACTACCCGCTGACCGCCGGTGAACTCGCCGACGCGCAGGAGACGTTCGTCCGCGAGTTCGGCCTCTCCCTGGTCGGCGGCTGCTGCGGTACGACCCCCGAGCACCTGCGCCAACTCGTCGAGCGGGTGCGGGGCCTGACGCCCGCTCCCCGCGAGCCGCGCCCCGAGCCGGGTGCCGCCTCGCTCTACCAGACCGTTCCGTTCCGCCAGGACACCTCCTACCTGGCCATCGGCGAGCGCACCAACGCCAACGGCAGCAGGAAGTTCCGCGAGGCCATGCTGGAGGGCCGCTGGGACGACTGCGTGGAGATGGCCAGGGACCAGATCCGCGAGGGCGCGCACATGCTCGACCTGTGCGTGGACTACGTCGGCCGGGACGGCGTCGCCGACATGGCCGAACTCGCCGGGCGCTTCGCCACCGCCTCCACCCTGCCGATCGTGCTGGACTCGACCGAGCCCGAGGTGCTGCGCGCCGGCCTGGAGCGGCTCGGCGGCCGAGCCGTCATCAACTCCGTCAACTACGAGGACGGCGACGGCCCCGACTCCCGGTTCGCGCGGATCGCCGGACTCGCCGTCGAGCACGGCGCCGCGCTCATCGCGCTCACCATCGACGAGAACGGGCAGGCCCGCACCGTCGAGGACAAGGTCGGCATCGCCGAGCGGCTCATCGCGGACCTGACCGGCAACTGGGGGGTGCACGAGTCGGACATCCTGATCGACTGTCTGACCTTCACCATCTGCACCGGGCAGGAGGAGTCCCGCAAGGACGGCATCAGCACCATCGAGGCGATCCGGGAGCTGAAGCGCCGCCACCCGGACGTGCAGACCACGCTGGGCCTGTCGAACATCTCCTTCGGCCTCAACCCGGCCGCCCGGATGGTGCTGAACTCCGTCTTCCTCGACGAGTGCGTCAAGGCCGGCCTGGACTCCGCGATCGTGCACGCCAGCAAGATCGTGCCGATCTCCCGGCTGGAGGAGGAGCAGGTCGAGGTCGCGCTGGACCTGATCTACGACCGGCGCCGTGAGGGCTACGACCCGCTCCAGCGGCTGCTGGAGCTGTTCGAGGGCGTGGACGCCAAGTCGATGCGGGCCGGCAAGGCGGAGGAGCTGGCCGCGCTGCCGCTGGACGAACGCCTCCAGCGGCGCATCATCGACGGCGAGCGAAACGGCCTGGAGGCCGACCTGGAGGAGGCGCTGACCGAGCGCCCTGCGCTGGACATCGTCAACGACACCCTGCTCGCGGGCATGAAGGTCGTCGGTGAACTGTTCGGCTCGGGCAAGATGCAGCTGCCGTTCGTGCTCCAGTCCGCCGAGGTCATGAAGACCGCGGTGGCCTACCTGGAGCCGCACATGGAGAAGAGCGACGACGAGGGCAAGGGCACCATCGTGCTGGCCACCGTCCGCGGTGACGTGCACGACATCGGCAAGAACCTCGTTGACATCATCCTGTCGAACAACGGCTACAACGTCGTCAACCTGGGCATCAAGCAGCCGGTGCAGGCCATCCTCGACGCCGCCCAGGAGCACCGGGCGGACGTCATCGGCATGTCGGGCCTGCTGGTGAAGTCCACCGTCATCATGAAGGAGAACCTGGAGGAGCTGAACGCCCGCGGCATGGCGGCCGACTATCCGGTGATCCTCGGCGGCGCCGCGCTGACCCGCGCCTACGTCGAGCAGGACCTGCACGAGGTCTACGAGGGCGAGGTGCGCTACGCCAGGGACGCCTTCGAGGGGCTGCGGCTGATGGACGCCCTCATCGCCGTCAAGCGCGGCGTGCCGGGCGCCACGCTGCCCGAACTCCGGCAGCGCCGGGTGGCCAGGCGCGAGGTCTCGGTGACCGAGCCGGAGCCGGCGGAGGACCAGACCCGGTCCGACGTCGCCGCCGACAACCCCGTGCCCACCCCGCCGTTCTGGGGCACCCGGGTGATCAAGGGCATCCAGCTCAAGGAGTACGCCTCCTGGCTGGACGAGGGCGCCCTCTTCAAGGGCCAGTGGGGGCTGAAGCAGGACCGCAGCGGCGAGGGCCCCGGCTACGAGGAACTGGTGGAGACCGAGGGCCGCCCGCGGCTGCGCGGCTGGCTGGACACCCTCCACACGGAGAACCTGCTGGAGGCGGCCGTCGTCTACGGCTACTTCCCGTGCCACTCCGAGGGCAACGACCTGGTGCTGCTGAAGGAGGACGGCGGCGAGCTGACCCGCTTCACCTTCCCCCGGCAGCGCCGCGGCCGCCGCCTGTGCCTGGCGGACTTCTTCCGCCCGGCGGAGAGCGGCGAGCGGGACGTGGTCGGCCTCCAGGTCGTCACCGTCGGCTCCCGCATCGGGGAGGCGACCGCCGAGCTGTTCGCCAACGACTCCTACCGCGACTACCTGGAGCTGCACGGACTGTCCGTCCAGCTCGCCGAGGCGCTGGCCGAGTACTGGCACGCGCGGGTCCGCTCCGAGCTGGGCTTCGCCGGCGACGACCCGGAGGCCATCGAGGACATGTTCGCCCTGAAGTACCGGGGCGCGCGCTTCTCGCTGGGCTACGGTGCCTGCCCGAACCTGGAGGACCGGGCGAAGATCGCCGAGCTGCTCCAGCCCGAGCGCATCGGCGTGAAGCTCTCCGAGGAGTACCAGCTGCACCCGGAGCAGTCGACCGACGCCATCGTGCTGCACCACCCCGAGGCGAAGTACTTCAACGCCCGCTGAGCCGTACGGCTGACCGTCGGATCCGGGCCGCGCAATCCAGCCGCGGAACCGGGTGGAGAGGCGTACACTGTCCGACCCGGTACGGGCCGGTTGTCCCACCTCGTGAGGGGAGGGGCGGCCGGCCCTCGTGCTCCTTCGGAGGTGTTCGCGTGACCAGTTCGCTTCCCGACCTCATCACCCGTGCGGCGGACGGGTCGGCCCTCCAGGCCGTGCTGCTGGACCTCGACGGCACACTCGTGGACACCGAGGGCTTCTGGTGGGACGTCGAGAAGGAGGTCTTCGCGGAGCTCGGCCACGTGCTCGACGACCACCACCGGCAGGTCGTCGTGGGCGGCCCCATGACCCGCAGCGCCGCCTACCTGATCGGCGCCACCGGGGCCGACATCACGGTGGAGCAGCTGTCGGTGGAGCTGAGGGCGCGCTTCGCCGCCCGGGTGGAGCGCGGTGTGCCGCTGATGCCCGGCGCCCGCCGGCTGCTCACCGAGCTGACCCGGCACGAGGTGCCCACCGCCGTGGTGTCCGCCTCCCACCGGGCGACCATCGACGTCATGCTGGAGTCGGTCGGCCCGCACCACTTCCGGCTGTCGGTGGCCGGCGACGAGGTCGAGCGGACCAAGCCGCACCCCGAGCCCTATCTGACGGCCGCGCGCCACCTCGGCGCCGAGCCGGGGCGCTGCGCCGTGGTGGAGGACACCGCCACGGGCGTGACGTCGGCGGAGACGGCCGGCTGCCGGGTGGTGGCGGTGCCCTCGGTGGCGCCCATCGCCGCGTCGGGGGGCCGCCGGGTCGTGGAGTCCCTGGAGCACGTGGACCTGCGCTTCCTACGTGCGATGGTGCCGCACGTCAACTGACGCGTTCGGGCGATCGGTGCGGGACGTGGTGAGCTTCGTCACCGCACCACGCGACGCCGCGCCGCGGGATTGCCCCCGACACCCTGGTTACCGCCGGTAATGTCAGGGGTTTCGTCCGCTTTGGCGCGGCTTGGCCCGGTGCTCCGGAGCGGCCGGGCGCCGGACGATTTCCCCCGCCGCTCCCAGGGCGGAACAGCGTGTGCGGGAGGAGGTCCCGGACGCCACTAATCTTCTTCATCCCGGCTTCATTCGACCGAACCACCCCCGGAGCCGGGTGAGGGAGACCGTCGCACCATGAACCGCAAGACACTCGTACTGCCCGCGCTGGCAGGAGTGATGACCACCGTGCTCACCGCGTGCGGCACCCAGCCGGGCGCGCGCACCGACGGCGACACGCTGGTGGTCGGCACCACCGACACCTTCGAGGTCTCCGCGTCGACGCCCGCCCCCTTCGACCCGGCAGCCGTCTACGACACCGCCACCTGGAACGTCTTCCGCAGCACCTTCCAGACCCTGCTGCGGCTGCCCCGCTCGGGCACCCTGCCGGAGCCGGAGGCCGCCGAGAAGTGCGGCTTCACCGACACCCGCAACACTCACTACCGCTGCACCCTCCGCGAGGGACTGACCTTCTCCAACGGCCGCGACCTCACCGCCGCCGACGTCGTCCACTCCATCCGCCGCGTGCTCGACATCAGCGACAGCCACGGCCCGGCCGCCCTGCTGAGCAACATCAAGGCCATCGAGACCACCCCCGGCAACGCCGTCCTGTTCAGCCTGAAGAAGCCGGACGCCACCTTCCCGCACAAGCTGGCCACCCCGGCCGCCGCGATCGTCGACCCCGGGGAGTACCCGGGCGACGCCCTGCGCGAGGGCACCGAGATCACCGGCTCCGGCCCCTACGTCGTCGACGAGGTCAAGGACGGCCGCATCAGGCTCAGCGCCAACCCCCGCTACCAGGGCGGCCTGAAGCCGCGCACCAAGTCCGTCGAACTGCGCGGCTACCAGGACGCCGACCAGTTGGAGCAGGCCCTGACCCGCGGCGAGGTCGACCTCGTCACCCGCACCCTGGCGCCCGACCAGATCGAGCGGCTGCGCGAGCGCGACGACGTCGACCTCCAGGAGACCACCAGCCAGAGCATCCGCTACCTGGTCTTCAACACCGACGCGCCGGCCGCGCGGACCAAGGCCGTGCGCCAGGCCGTCGCTCAACTCGTCGACCGCCAGGCCCTGGTACGGGACGTCTACCTGCGCACCGCCGAGCCGCTGCACTCGATCGTGCCCGGCGGGCTCCCCGGACACCGGGCCGCCTTCCACACCACGTACGGCGAGCCGGACGCCAAGGCCGCACGGCGCCTCCTCGACGAGGCCGGCGTCGAGACCCCGGTGAAGCTCACCCTCGCCCACACCAGCGACTACTACGGCCCGGCCACCCGCGACGAGTTCAAGGCGCTCGCCGCCCAGCTGAACAGGAGCGGACTGTTCCGGGTGAGTGTGACGAGCGCACCGTGGAAGGAGTTCCGCAAGGCCGCCGTCGACGGCGAGTACCAGGTGTTCGGCATGGGCTGGTCCCCGGACTTCCCGGACGCCGACAACTTCGTCGACCCCTTCTTCGGCGAGGACAACTTCCTCGACAGCCCGTACCGGAACGCGGAGATCACCGACCGGCTGATCCCGCGGACCCGGGCCGCCGCCGAACGCGACCAGGCCGAACCGCAGTTCGTGAGGATCCAGGAGATCGTCGCCGACGAGGTGCCGGTGCTGCCGCTGTGGCAGGGCAAGAGCCACGTCGCCGCCCGCTCGGGCGTCACCGGCGTGGAGTGGGCCCTGAACTCCTCCTCGGTACTCCAACTGTGGGAGCTGGGTCGCGGCTGACCCGGCCGAGACCCTCCAGGACAACGGGTAACCCCCGCCGGCAGACACCCGGAACAGACCGGAAAACCGGACCGACCGGAAAAGACAAGGTGAGAGTAGTGCGTGTGAGGAAGCGGACCAGTTGGGTCGCGGTGCCGGTCGGTACCGCGCTGGCGGCGGCCCTGCTCAGCGGCTGCGGCACGGAGGACGGCTCCGGCGGCCCGGGCGGCTCGCTGGTCATGGGGATGACGGACAAGGTGCTGTCCGTCGACCCCGCCTCCGGCTACGACCCCGGCTCCTGGCTGGTGTTCAACAACGTGTTCCAGCCACTGCTGAGCTTCCCCAAGGGCGGCGGCGAACCGCAGCCCGAGGCGGCCGAGGAGTGCGGCTTCGAGGACGGCGCCAGCAAGGTGTTCTCCTGCACCCTGCGCAAGGACCTGAAGTTCAGCAACGGCAACAACCTCACCTCCAAGGACGTCAAGCACTCCTTCGAGCGGACGCTGCGCATCGACGACCCGGAGGGCCCGGCCGTCATGCTGCACACCATCGACGAGATCGAGACACCCGACGAGCGGACCGTCGTCTTCCGGCTCAACACCTCCGACGCCACCTTCCCCCAGAAGATCGCCTCCGGCGCCGGCTCCATCGTGGACCACCGCGAGTACCCCGCCGACGCCCTCCGCGAGGACGGCAAGGCGGTCGGCTCCGGCGTCTACACGCTCGACAGCTACGACTCCGACAAGGCCGTCTTCTCCGTCAACTCCGGCTACACCGGGCCCGCCGAGACCAAGAACTCCGGCATGACGATGAAGTTCTTCGACAACCACGACGCGCTGCGCAAGGCCCTCAGCGACCGCGAGGTCGACCTCGCGTACCGGGGCCTGGCCACCAAGGACATCGCCGAGCTGGAGATGGCCACCACCAAGGAACGCGACGGCGTCCAGATCGTCCAGGGCACCAGCGCCCAGCTGCACCACCTCGTCTTCAACCTGAAGCACCCGCAGGTCAGCGACGTCGGCGTACGCCGCGCCGTCGCCCACCTCATCGACCGCTCCAGCCTCGTCCGGGACGTCTACCAGCGCACCGCCGAGCCGCTGTACTCCGTCGTGCCCGCCGGCATCACCGGCCACAACACCGCCTTCTTCGACCGCTACGGCGAGCGCCCCGACCGGGCCAAGGCCCAGGCCGCCCTCCGCTCCGCCGGCATCGAGGGCAAGGCCGAGCTCACCCTCTACTCGCCGCCCGAGCGCTACGGCCCGGACACCACACGCGAGATGGAGGCCATCGCCAAGCAGCTCAACGCCAGCGGCCTCTTCGACGCCAAGGCGAAGACCGTCGACCTCAAGCAGTACGAGAAGGACATCGCCGCCGGCAAGTACCCCGTCTACGTCCGCGGCTGGATCCCCGACTACCCGGACCCCGACAACTTCGTCGACCCGTTCTTCGGCAAGGACAGCATCCTCGGCAACGGCTACCAGTCCGGCCGCATCGCCGGCGAACTCCTGCCCCGCACCGCCGCGCAGAGCAACCGCGCCCAGACCGTCGAGGACTTCGGCGCCATCCAGGACCAGATCGCCCGCGACGTGCCCGTGCTGCCGATCTGGCAGGGCCGCCAGTACGCCGTCGCCCGCGACGAGGTCGCCGGACTGGAGTGGACGCTCGACGCCTCCACCGTGTTCCGCTTCTGGGAGCTGAGCAAGAGCTGAACAGGGGCTGACCCGCGACCGCGCGGTAGCCGGACAGACGCCGGGGCTCGGGGAGGCGGCCGCCTCCCCGAGCCCCGGCGTTCGTGTGCCCCGGCCCGGCCGTTCAGTGCCCGCCCGGGCGGACCAGCCCGCTCTCGTAGGCGTACACCGCCGCCTGCACCCGGTCCCGCAGCCCGAGCTTCGTCAGCACGTGGCCCACATGCGTCTTGACCGTCGTCTCGCTGACGAACAGATCGGCGGCGATCTCCGCGTTGGACAGCCCCCGCGCCACCAGCTTCAGCACCTCGACCTCCCGCTCGGTGAGCGTGTGCAGCGTCTCCGGCACCGGCTCCTCACCCGTCGGCAGCTTCTCGGCGTACTTGTCCAGCAGCCGCCGGGTGATGCTCGGCGCCAGCATCGCGTCGCCGCCGGCGACCACCCGGATCGCCTGCACCAGCTCCTGCGCCGGCGCGTCCTTGAGCAGGAAGCCGCTCGCCCCCGCCCGCAGCGCCTCCACCACGTACTCGTCCAGGTCGAACGTGGTCAGCACCAGCACCTTGGCCGGACCGTCCTTGTCCGGACCCGAGATGTGCCGCGTCGCCTCCACGCCGTCCATCCGGGGCATCCGGATGTCCATCAGCACCACGTCCGGCTGGAGCGCCCGCACCTGTTCCAGCGCCTGCTGGCCGTCCCCGGCCTCCCCGACGACGGCGATGTCCTGCTCCGCCTCCAGGATCATCCGGAAACCGGTGCGCAGCAGCGGCTGGTCGTCCACCAACAGGACACGGATCGTCACAGGAACACCCCTTCACAGGCCACGCGGCCACGGTCGGACCCATTGTCGCCCACCAACCCCGCCCGCGGGCGGGCGGACTCAGCCGTCCGACCCCGGCGCGTCGTCCAACGGCAGCCGCGGCTGGATGACCAGCGGATACGGCGGGGGAGTGCCCCCGTACTCCGGGCAGTGCGCCTGGAAGTCGCACCAGCCGCACAGCGGACCGCGCCGAGGCCGCCAGTCCCCGGACTCCGTCGCCTCGGTGATCGCCCGCCACAGCGCCAGCAGCTTGCGCTCGACCGCGGCCAGGTCCGCCTCGTCCGGGTCGTGGGTCAGTACGTCGCCGCTGCCCAGGTAGACCAGCTGGAGCCGCCGGGGCATCCGTCCGCGCAGCCGCCACAGCACCAGCGCGTAGAACTTCATCTGGAACAGCGCCTCGGCCGCGTACTCGGGGCGGGGCGCCTTGCCCGTCTTGTAGTCGACGACACGCACCTCGCCGGTGGGCGCCACGTCGACCCGGTCGATGATGCCGCGCAGCCGCAGCCCGGACGCCAGCCGCGTCTCGACAAAGAGCTCCCGCTCGGCGGGCTCCAGCCGGCTCGGGTCCTCCAGCGTGAACCACCGCTCGACCAGCGCCTCCGCGTCCGCCAGCCACCGCGCCAGCTCCGGACCCGAGACCTCACCGGTCGGTTCACCGCCGGGCCCGCTCTCCGGTCCCTCCGCCGGCGCGTCCCCGGGCCGCGCGAACAGCTCCGCCAGCTCGGGCCGGCGCGCCAGCAGCCGCTCCCACTCGCCGACCACCAGCGACCGCGCCCGGGGCACACTGCGCCGCTCGGCGGGCTCGTCGAACAACCGCTCCAGCACCGCGTGCACCACCGTGCCCCTGGCGGCCGCCGCGCTCGGCTTCTCCGGCAACCGGTCGATCACCCGGAAGCGGTACAGCAGCGGGCACCGCATGAAGTCCGCCGCCCGGGAGGGCGACAGCGACGTCGGCGCGCCCGGCATCGCCGGCTCCCGCGCACCGCCGGCCGTGCCGCCCGCCGTGCCGTCCCCGGACGCTCCCGCCCCGTCCCCGGACGCGCCCGTCCCGGTCCCCGGCAGGGCGGGCGCGGTGGCGTTCGGAAGCTCTGCACTGGTACCCATGGAGGACGACCCTAAGGCCCGTCACCGACAGTCGGAGACATACCATCGACCTCAGCACCCGGCAGCCTGCATGATCCTGGGGTGAGCACGCCCTGACAGGGCGTGGTGACGGCAGCGATGAGAGGATCCCGTGGCAGACCCGGACAACCGCGCCGAGCCGCAGACGTCGGACCGCAAGCCGGGTGAAACCGGCCCCGCGGCAGAGTCGCGGTCACCGCGCAGGCCAGGCGGCGGCATCCTGATGGGCCGCCCCTTCGGCGTGCCCGTGTACGTGGCGCCGAGCTGGTTCCTGGTCGCCGCCCTGATCACCTGGGTGTTCGGCGGCCAGCTCGACCGGATCCTGCCGGACCTGGGCGCCGCCCGCTACCTGATCGCGCTGTTCTTCGCGGTGGCCTTCTACGCCTCCGTGCTCGTCCACGAACTCGCCCACACCGTCGCCGCGCTCCGCTTCTCCCTCCCCGTCCGCCGCATCCAGCTCCAGTTCTTCGGCGGCGTCTCGGAGATCGAGAAGGAGTCCGAGACCCCGGGCCGGGAGTTCGTGCTCGCCTTTGTCGGGCCCCTGCTCTCCCTGGTCCTGGCGGGCGTCTTCTACCTGGGCATGTTCACCGTCGAGGCGCGCAGCGTGCCCGGCGTGCTGCTCGCCGGACTGATGATCTCCAACCTGATCGTCGCCGCCTTCAACCTGCTGCCCGGGCTGCCGCTGGACGGCGGGCGCATGCTGCGCGCCGTGGTCTGGAAGCTCAGCGGCGACCCGATGACCGGCACCGTCGCCGCCGCCTGGACCGGCCGCGCGCTGGCCGTCACCGTCCTGATCGGCCTGCCGCTGGCCACCCACGCCACCGGCCTCTCCCGGGGGGAGAGCGTCGGCAGCCTCAACTCGCTGACCGACGCGCTGCTCGCCGCCATCCTCGCCGCGATCATCTGGACCGGCGCCGGCAACAGCCTGCGCATGGCCCGGCTGCGGGCCCGGCTGCCCGAGCTGCGGGCCCGCGTCCTCACCCGCCGCGCGGTGCCGGTGACCGCCGACACCCCGCTGTCCGAGGCGCTGCGCCGCGCCAACGAGGCCGGGGCCAGGGCGCTGGTGGTGGTCGACGGACAGGGCGAGCCGACCGGCGTGGTACGCGAGGCCGGCATCGTCTCGGTGCCCGAGCACCGGCGCCCGTGGGTCGCGGTCGGCGGCCTCAGCCAGGACCTCACCGAGGGCATGCGGGTCTCCGCCGAACTCGCCGGCGAGGAACTGATCGAGCACCTGCGGGAGGTCCCCGCCACCGAGTACCTGGTCGTGGAGGAGACGGGAGAGATCTACGGGGTGCTCTCCACCGGCGACGTCGAACGCGCCTTCGTCGCCGCCATGTCCAAGTCCCGCACCGCCTGAGCCCGGGTCCGTCCCCCGCACCCGGCCCCGCGCACGGCCGCCGTGGTCACCGGCGGTCCCGCGCTGGACTAGGCTGGGGGCCATGTCCGAACCGACCGGTGCCGCCCGCAGACGCGGCCCCTTCCAGGTCGGGGACCAGGTCCAGCTGACCGATCCCAAGGGACGCCACTACACGTTCACGCTCGAAGAGGGCAAGAGCTTCCACACCCACAAGGGAGCCTTCCCCCACGACGAGCTGATCGGCGCGCCCGAGGGCAGTGTCGTCCGTACCACCGGGAACGTCGCCTATCTGGCGCTGCGGCCCCTGCTCCCCGACTACGTCCTGTCCATGCCGCGCGGCGCGGCCGTCGTCTATCCCAAGGACGCCGGCCAGATCCTCTCGATGGCCGACATCTTCCCCGGCGCCCGTGTCGTCGAGGCCGGTGTCGGGTCCGGCTCGCTCAGCATGTTCCTGCTGCGGGCCATCGGCGACCAGGGCATGCTGCACTCCTACGAGCGCCGCGCCGACTTCGCCGACATCGCCCGGCAGAACGTCGAACGCTACTTCGGCGCCCCGCACCCGGCCTGGCGGCTGACCGTGGGCGACCTCCAGGACAACCTCAGCGACACCGACGTGGACCGGGTCATCCTGGACATGCTGGCGCCCTGGGAGTGCCTGGAGGCCGTCTCCAAGGCACTGGTGCCCGGCGGTCTGCTGTGCGCCTACGTCGCCACCACCACACAACTGGCCCGCACGGTCGAGGCGATCCGGGAGAACGGCACGTTCAACGAGCCGGCCGCCTGGGAGACGATGGTGCGCAACTGGCACATCGAGGGCCTCGCGGTCCGGCCCGACCACCGCATGATCGGCCACACCGGCTTCCTGCTCACCGCCCGGCGGCTCGCCGACGGCGTCGAGCCCCCGATGCGCCGGCGCCGCCCCGCCAAGGGCGCCTACGGCGAGGACTACACCGGCCCCGGCGGCGGCCGGGACGCCGACGGCGGCACCGGCCGCGCCTGACCGCCCCTCCGAGACCCACCCTCCGAGACC
>NZ_WMLF01000060.1 GCF_014156695.1 Streptomyces durbertensis
GGGCCGGGGCTGGCACGCGTGCCCGGGCACCGGTCCGGCTCCCGGCCCTGTCCGGGCCTCCCGCCGTCACCCGAACGGCGGCCCTACCGGCCGGCAGCGTCGGCCGAGCGCGGCGAGCAACCGCACCCCCGCCGACGCGGCCTCCGGGACGGCGACCGGCGCCGCGAACAGCGTGCCGCGGTCCGCGGGCGGCGGCACCACAAGCGGAAGCACCGGCAGCAGCGCGGCGGCCAGCGCCGGAGGCGGAGGAGGCGGCCGCCCGCCGGCACGGCACCAGGCGGCGGCCACGTCCCAGCCGTGGACGACGAGCTCGACCGCGCCGGCCCGGTGGAGCAGGGTGGCACACAACGGCACTCCGGCCGCGAGCACCGGGTCCCGGCGGCCCCGCCCGCGCACGCCGTGTTCCCGGCCGGCCCGGCTCAGCGTCTCCAGCGCGACCAGCGCCCGCGTGACCGGCTCGCACGTCGGCCCACGCGGCTCCCGGCCGCGTCGTGTCGTCCCGCACGCCGTCGGCCCGCCGGCGCCGCCTTCCGCCGTCCCCTCCCCCCAGCGGCCCGGCGCGGCGGCCACCCGGCCGAGGACCAGCCCCTCCCGGAGCGCGGTGACCGACTCCTCCAGATGCTCCAGCAGCCGCCGGAGGTCCCATCCCGCGCATGGCGTCGGCGTCCCCAGCTCGTCCGGACGCACCGCCGCGACCGCCCGGGCCGCGTAGCCAGCGGCGAGCACCATCAGCCTGGGACCCGACGGGTCCGGCTCCGGGCGCTCGGGCGCGGACGGGCACTGCCGCTCGGCCACAAACGGCTCTGCGACGCTGTACCCCGCCGCAACCTGCCGGGTCACGGCGGGACTCGTCGTCACCGGGAGAAGCGGTGGGATCGCTCGGGGTGCGGACGGCTCCGGCCGGGGCGGTTCGAGAACGGGTACGTCGGCTCCTCGCGGCTCGTCGCGGTCACGGGCCGGTTCCTGGTCCCGGGCCCCTCACCGGGATGGACTCCCGGCGCCCGCCGAACTCATCGCCGCGCTCGGCACGACCCGCCGCCGCGCGCCCCCGTCGCGCTCAGTGCGCCATGGGGACGCGTACGCCCCGCTGCCAGACGTCCCGTACCAGCGGTACTCCCGGGCGGTACGCCAGATGGACGTGGCTGGGCGCCTCCAGCAGCACCACGTCGGCGGCGGCCCCTGGCGTCAGCCGGCCGACGTCCGTGCGGCGCAGCGCCGCCGCGCCGCCGGCGGTGGCGGACCACAGCGCCTCGTCGGGTGTCATGCCCATCTCGCGGACCGCGACCGCCACGCAGAACGGCATGGAACTGGTGAAGGACGAGCCGGGATTGCAGTCCGTGGACAGTGCGACGGTCACTCCGGCGTCCAGCAGCCGCCGGGCGTCGGGGTAGACGGCCCGGGTGGAGAACTCGCAGCCGGGCAGCAGGGTGGCGACGGTGGTCCCGTCGGCGAGCGCGGCCACGTCGGCGTCGGTGAGGTGTGTGCAGTGGTCGGCGGAGGCGGCGTCGAGCTCGACCGCGAGCTGGACTCCCGGGCCCTCGGTGAGCTGGTTGGCGTGGACGCGGGGGATCAGGCCGCGGGCCGCGCCGGCGGTGAGGATGGCGCGGGCCTGGTCGCCGTCGAAGGCGCCCTGTTCGCAGAAGACGTCGACCCACCGGGCGTGCGGGGCGCAGGCGTCGAGCATCGGCCCGGTCACCAGGTCGACGTAGCCGGCCGGGTCGTCGGCGTACTCGGGGGCCACGACGTGGGCGCCCAGATAGGTGACCTCGTCGGTGTGGGCGGCGGCGATGCGCAACGCCCTGGCCTCCTCCTCGACGGTGAGCCCGTACCCGGACTTGGTCTCCACGGTGGTGGTGCCCTGGCGCAGCATCTCGGTGAGATAGGTGGTGAGGTTCGCGGAGAGGGTGTCGTCGTCGGCGAGGCGGGTGGCGACGACGGTGGAGCGGATGCCTCCGGCGGTGTAGGGCCGTCCGGACATGCGGGCGTTGAACTCGGCGGTGCGGTCACCGGCGAAGACCAGGTGCGAGTGGCTGTCGACGAATCCGGGGATCACCGCCCGGCCTTCGGCGTCCACCCGCCGGTCGGCCGCGGGGGCGTCCGCGGCCGGTCCGACCCAGGCGACCTCGCCGCCGTCGAGCACCAGGGCGGCGTCCGTCAACAGCCCGAGCGGGCCGGCGCCGAGGTCGGGGTTGTTGGTGACGAGGCTGCCGATGTCGGTGATCAGCGTGCTGCCGCCGTCCGCCGGCGGTACGGGGCCGCCCTGGCGGCGGGTGTGCGGGCTGGGGTGGGTCGGTGACGTGTCCGGCATGTGGGGTTTCCTCGACTCGGCCTCGACGACGACGGCGGTGTTGCTCGGGTTGCTCGGGTTGCTCGGGTGGCTCGGGTGGCTCGGAGTGGGCGTGGGGGGTGCGGCTGGCGGCAGGACCCGGGACGACGGTACGGGCGGGGCGCGCCCTCTCCCCGCCGCCGGTTCAGTGGACCGCCCGGATGGCGGCGCGCAGCGCGGCCGGGACGTCCGGGACGAGCGTGTGGACGCCGTCGCGCACCACGTGCCGGCCGGCGACGACGGTGTGCCGCACGTCGGCGGCCGTCGCGGCGAACACGACTGTCTCCACGGCCAGTTCGGGCGGCGGACCGGCGGTGCGGACGGTGTCCAGCCCGACGGTGGTGAGGTCGGCGGGCGCGCCGACCGCGAGCCGGCCGGCCTCCGGCCAGCCGAGCGCGGCGTGGCCGTCGGCGGTGGCGGCGGTGAGCAGCTGGGCGGCGGACCAGTTGCCTCTGGCCCGACTGCGCAGCCGCTCGTCCAGTTCCATCGCGCGGGCCTCCTCCAGCAGGTCGACGACGGCGTGGCTGTCGCTGCCGAGACTGAGCGGGCTGCCGGCGCGTTGCAGGGCGACGGCGGGGCCGATGCCGTCGGCGAGGTCGCGTTCGGTGGTGGGGCACATGCAGACGCCGGTGGCAGAACCGCCGAGCAGGGTGATGTCGCCGCCGGTGAGGTGGGTGGCGTGGACGGCGGTGGTGCGGGGGCCCAACGCGCCGTGGTCGGCGAGGAGTTCGGTGGGGGTGCGCCCGTGCGCGGCGAGGCACGCCTCGTTCTCGGCGGGCTGCTCGGAGAGGTGGACGTGCAGCGGGGCGTCCCGTTCGGCGGCCCACCGCACGACCGTCTCCAGCTGGTCGGCGGGGACGGCCCGCACGGAGTGCACGGCGGCGCCGACGCGGGCGTGGCCGGTGCCGGTGAGACGGCCTGCCCGGTCCGCCCAGCCCGCCGCGTCGCCGTCGGAGAACCGCAGCTGCGGTCGCTCGGGGGCGGCGCCGAAGCCGGCGGAGAGGTAGCAGGTGTCCAGCAGGGTGATGCGGATGCCGGCCTCGGCGGCGGCGCCGATCAGCGCCTCTCCCATGGCGTTGGGGTCGGCGTACCGGGTGCCGCCGGGCGCGTGGTGCAGGTAGTGGAACTCGCCCACGCAGGTGATGCCGGCGAGCGCCATCTCGGCGTAGGCGGCCCTGGCCAGCTCGAAGTAGCTGTCCGGGGTCAGCTTCTCGGCGACCCGGTACATGACCTCGCGCCAGGTCCAGAACGAGCCGGGGCCCTCGTCGGCGCCGCCCGCGCTGACCGAGCTGCCGGCCTGCACATGGCCGCGCAGCGCGCGGTGGAAGGCGTGCGAGTGGGCGTTGGCCAGGCCGGGCACGGTCAGTCCGCGCAGCACCCGGGCGCCCGGCGGCGGGCCGGTCTGCCCGGTGGCCAGCGCGGTGATCACGCCGTGGTCGGTCTCGATCGCCACGCCTGGCCGGACGGCGCCGTCCAGCCAGGCGTGTTCGGCCCAGTACGTCACCGGCACGCCAGGTCCTCCAGTACGTCGGCGAGGGCGAGGACGCCGGCGACGCAGTCGTCCTCGGTGGCGTGCTCGGCCGGGGAGTGCGAGACGCCGGTGGGGTTGCGGACGAACAGCATCGCGGTGGGCACGACGGCGGAGAGGATGCCCGCGTCGTGTCCGGCGCCGGTGGGCAGGACGGGCGCGGGCCCGCGTTCGTCGCCGAGACGTGCGGCGAGCCGGTCCCGCAGGTCGTGGGTGAAGTCGACGACCGGGGTGAAGGACTCGCGGGTGACGGCGACCTTCACGCCGTCGGTCACGCCCTGTTCGACGGCCGACCGCTCGACGGCGCCGACGAGTTCGTCCAGGGTGCGCTCGTCGGCGGCGCGGGAGTCGAGCCAGCCGCGCACCAGGGAGGCGATGGCGTTGACGCCGTTGGGGTCGACCTGGACCTTGCCGAAGGTGGCGAGGGCGCCGGTCCGCTCGGCGTGGTCGCGGGCGGCGAGCACGGTGCGGGCGTAGGTGAGCATCGGGTCTCGGCGGTCGACGAGGCGGGTGGTGCCGGCGTGGTTGGCCTCGCCGTGGAAGTCGAACCGCCAGCGGCCGTGCGGCCAGATGGCGGAGGCGACGCCGACGGGGTGCGGGGTGTCGGCGAGGGCCCGGCCCTGCTCGACGTGGAGTTCCACAAACGCGCCGATGCGGGCGAGGCGTTCGGGGTCGGGGCCGATGGCCTCGGGGTCCAGGCCCGCGCGTTCCATGGCGGTCGTCCAGCTCACGCCGTCGGCGTCCCGTAGTGCGGCGGCTCGTTCGGGGCTGAGCTGGCCGGCGGTGAGGCGGGAGCCGGCGCAGGCCAGGCCGAACCGGGCGCCCTCCTCGTCGCCGAAGTTCGCGATGGCCACCGGCCGGGTGAACTCCGCCCCCTTCCGGCGGAGTTCGTCGAGCGCGGCGAAGGAGGACACCACGCCCAGCGGGCCGTCGAAGGCGCCGCCGTCGGGGACGGAGTCCAGGTGGGAGCCGGTGACCACGGCGTCGGTGCCGTCCGGGTCGCCGAGCCAGGCCCACTGGTTGCCGTTGCGGTCGACCTCGTAGGCGAGGTCGCGGGCCCGGGCCTGGGCCTGGAACCAGGCCCGGCAGTCGGCGTCCGCGCCGGTCCAGGCGAACCGGCGGTAGCCGCCGCTGTCCCGGTCCCGGCCGAGGGGCGCGAGGTCGCGCCACATCTCCAGGAAGGAGGCGCCGGTGGCGGGTGCGTGCGCGGTCACTCCGTCTCGCCGCCCTCGCGCATCGGGACCCGCACACCGCGCTCGGCGGCGACCTCGTCGGCCCGCTCGTAGCCGGCGTCGACGTGCCGGATGACACCCATGCCGGGGTCGTTGGTGAGGACGCGGCGGATCTTCTCACCGGCCAGCGGGGTGCCGTCGGCGACGGTGACCTGCCCGGCGTGGATCGAGCGGCCCATGCCGACGCCGCCGCCGTGGTGCAGGGAGACCCAGGATGCGCCGGAGGCCACGTTGACCATGGCGTTGAGCAGCGGCCAGTCGGCGATGGCGTCGGAGCCGTCCAGCATGGCCTCGGTCTCCCGGTAGGGCGAGGCGACCGAGCCGCAGTCGAGGTGGTCGCGTCCGATGGCGACCGGCGCGGAGAGTTCGCCGCTGGCGACCATGTCGTTGAAGCGCTCGCCGGCCTTGTCGCGTTCGCCGTAGCCGAGCCAGCAGATGCGGGCGGGCAGGCCCTGGAAGTGGACGCGCTCGCCGGCCATCCTGATCCAACGGGCCAGCGACTCGTTCTCCGGGAAGAGGTCCAGGATCGCGCGGTCGGTGGCGTGGATGTCCTTGGGGTCGCCGCTGAGCGCGGCCCAGCGGAAGGGGCCCTTGCCCTCGCAGAACAGCGGCCGGATGTAGGCGGGGACAAAACCGGGGAAGTCGAAGGCGCGGGTGTAGCCGGCCAGTTGGGCCTCGCCGCGGATGGAGTTGCCGTAGTCGAAGACCTCGGCGCCGGCGTCCTGGAAACCGACCATGGCCTCCACGTGGCGGGCCATGGACTCGCGGGCGCGCTGGGTGAAGTCGGCGGGCTTCTCGGCGGCGTAGCGGGCCATGTCGTCGAAGTCGACGCCGAGCGGCAGGTAGGCCAGTGGGTCGTGGGCGCTGGTCTGGTCGGTGACGATGTCGATGGGCGCGCCGGCGGCGAGCAGTTCCGGCAGCACCTCGGCGGCGTTGCCGAGCACGCCGATGGACAGCGGGCGGCGCTGGTCGCGGGCCTCGGTGGCCAGCTGGAGCGCGTGTTCGACGGAGTCGGCGCGCACGTCGAGGTAGCGGTGCTCGATGCGGCGGCTGATGGCGCGCGGGTCGCAGTCGACGCAGATGGCGACGCCGTCGTTCATGGTGACGGCCAGCGGCTGGGCGCCGCCCATGCCGCCGAGGCCGGCGGTGAGGGTGATGGTGCCGGCCAGGGTGCCGCCGAAGCGCTTGGCGGCGACGGCGGCGAACGTCTCGTAGGTGCCCTGGAGGATGCCCTGGGTGCCGATGTAGATCCACGATCCGGCGGTCATCTGGCCGTACATCGTCAGGCCGAGCTGTTCCAGGCGGCGGAACTCCTCCCAGTTGGCCCAGTCGCCGACGAGGTTGGAGTTGGCGATGAGCACGCGCGGCGCCCACTCGTGGGTGGTCATCACGCCGACCGGCCGGCCTGACTGGACGAGCATCGTCTCGTCGTCCTTCAGCGTGGTGAGGGTGCGCGCCATCGCGTCGAAGGAGCGCCAGTCGCGGGCGGCCTTGCCGGTGCCGCCGTAGACGACGAGCTTGTCGGGATGCTCGGCGACCTCGGGGTCGAGGTTGTTGTGCAGCATCCGCAGGGCGGCCTCCTGCTGCCAGCCCCTGGCGGTGAGGCCCGTGCCCCGGGCGGCCCGTACCGGTCGCGGTCCTGACGTGGCTGACGTGCCTGGCATGACGGCGTCTCCTCGCTTCGACTGATTCTATTCAGACACAATACGCAGTGAATAGAGCTAGTCAACACCGCCGCGGGGAACGGTCGCGCCACCGGCGCTTTCCGGCCGCGCCACCCTGCGGCGGCGGGACGGGCCGGGCAGCATTGGGGGCATGCCACCAAGCCCGGCGGGCCGTGACCACGCCGCCACAGCGCCCGCGCACAGCCTCGGGCGGCGCCGCGACCTCGCCGTCCAGGCGGCGGTCCGGCAGGGCCTGCTCGACCAGCGGCAGCCGGTCGTGGGACTGCTCGACGTCGCGGCGCTGCGGGAGCGCGCGGCCGCGCTGCGCGCCGCGTTCGACGACGTGACCGCCCCCGGCACCGCCACCCTGCACGCCTTCGCCGTCAAGGCCGCCTCCCTGGTGCCCGTACTGCGGCTGCTGCGGGACGCCGGGCTCGGCGCCGAGGTCGCCAGCCCCGGCGAACTCGCCCTCGCCCGCGCCGCCGGCGTCCCGCCCGAGCGGGTCGTCTTCGACTCCCCCGCCAAGACCACCGAGGAGCTGCGCGAGGCACTGCGGCTGGGCATCGCGGTCAACGCCGACAACCCGCAGGAACTGGCCAGGCTCGACGCGCTGGTCCCCGCCTGCGACCGCCCGCCGCCGATCGGACTGCGCGTCAACCCGCAGCTCGGCGCCGGCACCATCGGCGCCGTGAGCACGGCGACGGCCACCTCGAAGTTCGGTGTGGCGCTGCGCGACGCGGGGGCGCGCGAGGAGGTGCGACGCGCGTTCCTCGCCCGCCCCTGGCTCAACCGCCTGCACGTGCACAGCGGCTCACAGGGCGTGCCGGCGGAGCTGATGGCCGAAGGGGTCGCCGCCGGCCACGCCCTGGCCGAGGAGATCAACAGCGCCGCCGGCCGGCGGCAGATCACCGGGATCGACATCGGCGGCGGACTGCCGGTGGACTTCACCACCGACGACCCGGCCGAGGACTTCGCCGCCTACGCCGCACTGCTGCGCCGCCGCGTCCCCGGCCTGTTCGACGGCCGGTACACCCTGGTCACCGAGTTCGGCCGGGCACTGGCGGCCAAGGCCGGCACGGTGCTGGCACGGGTGGAGTACACCAAATCGGCCGGCGGGCGGGCCATCGCGGTCACCCACGCCGGGGCGCAGACCGCCGTGCGCACGGTCTTCGCCCCCGACGCCTGGCCGCTGCGGGTGCTGACCTACGACGCGTCGGGCGCCCCCAAGAACGCCGCGCGGACCGGCGCCGGTACCGTCGCCGCGAGCGTCGTGCAGGACGTCGCCGGGCCGTGCTGCTTCGCCGGCGACCTGGTGGCCACCGGGCGCGAACTGCCCGCGCTGGCACCCGGCGACCTGGTGGCACTGCCGGACACCGGCGCCTACTACTTCTCGACGCCCTTCGGCTACAACAGCCTGCCCCGGCCCGGCGTGTACGGCTTCGGCGTCGACCGCTCCGGGGAGGTCCGCTTCGCGACCGTGCGTCGACCGCAGAGCCTCGCGGAGATCGTCGCCGAGGCCGGCGGCGCACACGAAGAGGCGCTCACCGCCCTGCGGTGAGCGCCCCGGGCTCCGCGGCAGGTCCTCCCCCCGGCGGGTCGGGCGCTGCAGCCCTCCGCCGGCCCGCGAGTCGGTCGGGAGTCGGCCGCGAGCTGCGCCGGCGGTGGCCACGTGCAGCCGCTACGCCGCCGGACGGCATACCGGACAAGACCGGTGCGTCGATCGGCGACCGCCCCGTCACCGGCCGGCGGTCGAGCCGCTCAACGCACGGGCGGCGCACGGGTCGAGCTGTCGCCGGGCGGGGATCAGCCGGCCGTTTCGGCCGGACCCTCAGCGGGAGGCGATGACCCGGTCCGCGAGCACGTAGACGGTCTCCTCGCCGCAGGCGAAGGTCAGCGCGTACGCGCCCGACACCCCGGAGCCGCCGAGCAGCACCGGCGCCACGCCGTTGTCCAGTGCCCGGGCCAGCCGGTCGGCGGTCTCCCGGTGCCCCGGGGAGAGGCAGATGGTCGTCTCGTCGGCGAAGACGTACACGTCGAGCGTGCCCAGCGGGCCGCTGCGGACGTCCGCCAGCTCCGTGCGGCGCTCGGCGAGCAGGGCGAGACGGGCGATGGTGTGCTGGTGCTCGCCCGGCACGGTCGCCGCCTCCGGCGCGGCGGCGGGGGCGGGCACGACGGGGTCGCCGCTGAGCGAGAAGCGCGGGTCGGAGGGGTGGCGGCGGCGCGCGGCGGTCAGCTCGCCGCTCTCGGCGGGCGGCCCGGCGGAGGCCGCCGGCTCCTGCGCCTCGACGTCCTCGGGGCCGGCCTGGCGGGGCAGGAAGGCCCGGCCCTCGCCCGGCCCGCCACCGGCCTCACGACCGGCGGCGCGCTCGCCCGCCTCGTCGAGCAGGGCGTCGAGCAGCTGGGCGTCGACGTCGCTGACGCCGTATCCGGGGAAGCCGGGGTAGCCCGCGGAGTCCGGGTAGCCGGGGTAGCCCGGGTACCCGGCGTCGTCGTGCCCGGCGAGGCCGTCCGCCGCGTCCCTGGCCTCCTGGGCGGCCCAGAAGGCCCGTGCCTCGGCGAGTTCACGCTCCCGCTCCTCCGCGAGCGCGTCCGCGACGACGGACCTGACCTCTTCCAGGGCAGGGGTGTGCCGGGCGGCCGGCACCGAGGCGCGGGTGGCGAGAAGCTCCTCGCGCAGCCCCGAGACCTCGCGGCGCAGGCCGCGCACGCAGAGCGCGGTGGCGCAGGCGGCCACCGCGGCCACCACGACGGCCGGCAGCAGGATCAGGGTTATGGCGATCACCGACGTACTCCAGTGTTCGGACTTACGGGGGGACCTCTGGGTTCAGCGGTCTGAAGAATTACTACCGCAGCTTTACACGCGGCACCTGTCGAACAGGTCGAAAAAGGCCACAAATAGGGCGTAGAGCACGCTTTCCGCCTTGATCCATACCCCCATGAACAGGTAAAACGCCGAACCGAGGGGTCAAACATCACATCCTGAGCGAGCTTCCGCATCACCCCGGCATCACAAGTGACCCAGATAACATCCACGCGCTCCGGCGCACGTAATTCCTCACGTTGCGCACCGGCGCGAACACCGAACGTGCGAGCAACACAAAGGGGCGGAAACGTGAACACGTGTCCGCCCCTCGGTCCGCCGCCGCGCGGGCGCCGGAGCCGGTGTCAGCCCGGAGCTGTCAGCTCAGCCGCTCGATCACCATCGCCATGCCCTGGCCACCGCCCACGCACATCGTCTCCAGGCCGAACTGCTTGTCGTGCCACTGGAGGGAGTTGATCAGCGTGGTGGTCAGCCGGGCGCCGGTCATGCCGAAGGGGTGGCCCACGGCGATGGCGCCGCCGTTGACGTTCAGCCGGTCCAGGTCGATGCCCAGGTCCCGGTAGGAGGGGATGACCTGGGCGGCGAACGCCTCGTTGATCTCCACCAGGTCGATGTCGCCGATCGTCAGACCGGCCCGGGCCAGCGCCTGGTTGCTGGCCTCGACCGGGCCGTAGCCCATGATCTCCGGCGACAGGCCGGACACGCCGGTCGAGACGATCCGGGCCAGCGGGGTCAGGCCCAGCTCGCGCGCCTTGGTGTCGGACATGATCACCAGTGCGGCGGCGCCGTCGTTCAGCGCGCAGCAGTTGCCCGCCGTCACCAGGCCGTCGGGGCGGAACACCGGCTTCAGCCCCTCGACGCCCTCCATCGTCACTCCGGCGCGCGGACCGTCGTCCTTGCTCACCACCGTGCCGTCCGGCGTGGTGACCGGGGTGATCTCCCGCTCCCAGAAGCCCTCGGCGATGGCCTTCTCCGCCAGGTTCTGCGAGCGGACGCCGAACTCGTCCATGTCCCGGCGGGTGACGCCCTTCAGCCGGGCCAGGTTCTCCGCCGTCTGGCCCATGGCGATGTAGACGTCCGGCAGTTCGCCGGACTCGCGCGGGTCGGTCCAGCCCTCGCCGCCCTGCTCGGCGCGGGCGGCGGTGCGCGCCTCGGCGTCGGCGAACAGCGGGTTGTGGGTGTCCGGCAGGCCGTCGGAGGTGCCCTTCACGCTGCGGGAGACCATCTCCACGCCCGCGGAGATGAAGACGTCGCCCTCGCCGGCCTTGATGGCGTGCAGTGCCATCCGGCTGGTCTGCAGGGAGGACGAGCAGTAGCGGGTGATGGTGCAGCCCGGCAGGTGGTCCATGCCCAGCTGCACGGCCACCACCCGACCCAGGTTGTGGCCCTGCTCGCCGCCGGGCAGGCCGCAGCCCAGCATCAGGTCGTCGATGTCGCGCGGGTCCAGCTCCGGGACCTTGGCCAGCGCGGCCCGGATGATCTCGGTGGTCAGGTCGTCGGGACGGACGTCCTTCAGCGAGCCCTTGAAGGCGCGGCCGATCGGCGAACGGGCGGCGGAAACGATCACTGCTTCGGGCATGACGGCTCCAGAAGAGGGGAAGGCACAACTGTGAGGGAAGCTACCCGTGCGTAGCGCGCAGGTCACGGGGCCTTTGGTGTGATGCGGCTCGCAGCTCCCGCCCGGCCCCGACGAGGCCGACACGCACGGCCCCGCGACGGCCCGCTCGGCCGAACGACCGAATCACCCCTTCGCGCGGAACAAGAACGGGGCTTTCGCTCGTTCTGACCGGTGCACTACCGTGCGGTCTTTGCTAACCCATTACTCTGGTACGGAAGGCCGCGTCGTGTGGCCATGGAGGAGTGAGATGAGGAGTAGTAACCCGGTCTTCTCGCGACGGGGGTTCGGTCAAGGAGGCCAGGCGGGCTTCAACGCAGGCCCGCAGGCGCAGGCCGGGAATCCCTACGCTCAGGGCGCCCCGGCTGCCAACCCGTACGCGAACAACCCCTACGCCCAGCCGCAGCAGGGCGTCCCCGGCTACGCGCCGCCGACCGCCCCGCAGACCGACCGGATGACGATGGACGACGTCGTCTCCCGGACGGGGATGACGCTGGGTGTCGTCGTCGCGAGCGCCGCCGTCGCCTGGATGCTCAACCTGAACCTCGTGATCGCCATCGTGGCCGCGCTGGTCGCCATGGGTCTCGCGTTCTGGCAGTCCTTCAAGCAGGAGCCGTCGCCGGGGATCATCCTCAGCTACGCCGTGTTCGAGGGCGTGTTCCTCGGCGCGATGAGCAACTTCGTCAACCGGTTCGCGCCGGGCGCCGCCATGCAGGCGGTCCTCGGCACGATGGCGGTCTTCCTGGCCGTGCTGTTCCTGTACAAGACGCGGATCATCCGGGTCAACAGGCGCTTCACCCAGTTCGCCATCGCCGCCGGCATCGGCTACGCCCTGCTCTCTCTGGTCAACCTGGGCTTCGCCCTCTTCGGCGCCGGTGACGGCATGGGCTTCCGCACCGGCACGGTCGGCATCCTGATGGGCATCGCCGGCGTCTGCATCGGTGCGCTGTTCCTCGCGCTGGACTTCAAGTCCGTCGAGGACGGCATCGCCTACGGCGCGCCGCGCAAGCAGGCCTGGTTCGCAGCGTTCGGTCTGACCGTGACGCTGGCCTGGATCTACTTCGAGTTCCTGCGCCTCGCCTGGATCCTCAACAGCGACTGATCCCGCGCCGGATCGGTCACCGCAACGGGTGAGGGCCCGCGGACATCCGTCCGCGGGCCCTCACCCGTTGCGCCGGGGGTTTCCTTCTCCGTCCGGTATCCGTTCAGTACTTGCGCGCCGCGCGGCCCCGCCGCCGGTCGTGCTCGTGGATGATCGCCTTGGCGTGGCCGTAGGACAGGTCGTGCTCGCCGCGCAGCCAACCGACCTTCTCCGCGAACCGGTGCAGGGCCGGGCCCTCGTCCACCATGCGAAGCCAGTCGCCGACCGGGCGGCCGGTGCGGTCGGGAATGCGGGCGAGCAGCTTGTTGTGTGTCTCCTCGTCGAAGCCCTGGGACATCGGCGCCTCCGAAACGTTGGACTCCCGTCCCGCAACGGTGCCCGACCACCCCCGCCTTGGCAACAGTGCGCCAGGGGGCGCATAGGGTTACCGGCGTGCCCGACACCGCAGACGTGACCCCCCTCGTGACCGCCGTCGACCGGCTCGCCGACCGGCTGCGCGCCATGCCGCACAGCGCCCTGCGACGCGGCGCCGCCGCGCGGGGCCGCGTGCTCGCCACCGAACTCGCCCGGCGCGCCCACGTACTGGAGTCACCGGGCCGCCCCTGCCCTCCGCTGCCCGAGGCGGACGACTTCGCCGTCGGCGACCAACTCGCCGTCACCGGCCACGACCTGGCCGAAGCGCTGCGCGGCGCACCCGCCGACCAGCTCGCCGCCGCCCTCGCCCTGCTCGACGCCGCCGAAGCGGAGATCACCGCGAGCACCCGGATCGGCTGACAACCGGCCGCCGCCCGTGACCTTCCCGCCGCCCGGGTGATGGGACCGCCTGTACGGGGATCCGACACGCGGTCAAGGCGAGGAAACACATGAAGCTCCGCCGTTCCATGCTCCCGGGCGCGCTCGTCGCGGCCCTGCTCGTGCTGCCGCTCGCCACCACCGCGCACGCCGACGAGACCCACCACCACTCGCACAACGGCCCCCGGGTCTCGTTCCTCACCACCGGGCAGATCGACGACCCGCTGGAGGACGTGCTGGAACACCTCACCGTCCTCGGCCGCACCCACATCGTCGACTGAGGCGGGGATCCGGCGGGCGCCGGGCGCTACAGATCGAGGCGCTACTGGTCGAGGCCCTACTGATCCAGAAACAGGCCGCGTTCCGCGGCGCGGGCGTCGAACTCCTCCAGGCTGGCCTGCGCCCGGGGCAGATGGTCGCACATCGCCTCCAGCAGCACGCGGCCGAGCAGCATCGGCGCGCAGGCGGTGTCGAACACCAGCGAGGTACCGACGGCGGCCGGCAGCAGCACGTCCCCCGGCTGGGCCACCGGCGCGAACGCGCTGTCGGCCACGACCACCACACGCAGCCCGGCGTCCCGGGCCTGCGCCAGCGCGTCGGCGACCTCCCTCGGGTGTCGCGGCAGCGCGAAGCACAGCAGGGAGCTCGCGCCCGCCCGTACAGCGGCGTCGATGCGGTCGGCGAGCATCGTGCCGCCCTCGTCCAGCAGCCGCACGTCCGGGTGCACCTTCGCCGCGAAGTAGGCGAAGCCGCGCGCCTGCGCGGAGGCCGCGCGCAGTCCCAGCACCGGCAACGGGCGCGAGGCGGCGAGCAGTTCGGCGGCCTCGCCGACCGGCGCGGGGTCGGCGAGCTGCGCGGAGAGCAGCCGCAGGTTCTCGATCTCCGCCTCGACGGCCTGCTGGTAGGCGTTGGCCTGCCGGCCGCCGGGCTCGTCGGGGGCCTCGGGGCCCGCGCCCTCCCGCAGGTGGCGGCGCAGCGCGGGGTAGCCGTCGAAGCCGAGCGCGACGGCGAACCGGGTTACCGAGGGCTGGCTGACACCGGCGAGTTCGGCCAGCTCGACGCTGGACAGGAAGGGGGCGTCCTCCGCGCGCCGCACCATGCAGTGCGCGATCCGCCGCTGCGTCGGGGTCAGCCGGTGCCCCTCGAAGAGCTTCTGCAGCCGCGCGCCGGCGCCGCCCACACCGTTCACAAGTCCCCTCCGACCGAGCCATTCACCGAACCATGACTCTGCATGAATCCATGCAGAGGGGCAAGTGGGAGGTCCACTCGGGGGGCTAGCCCTACTGCCCCGAGGGCCGCCGCGACCTAGCCTGAATGTCATGAACACCCACGACGCCGAACTCCGCAAGGAGCTGGAGGCCACGCTCTCCACCCGCCGCGACCTCGGCCCCGAGTACGAGGCCGAGCTCGTCGACTCCTTCATGGCCAAGATGGACGGCCGCCTGGAGGCGATGGTCGACCAACGGGTCCGCCGCCAGCTCGCCGAGCGGCAGATGACCGTGGCCCGGGCAGCGGGGCGCCCCGACGCCGACGGGCCGCGCTTCGGCAGCTCGTTCGGGCTGGCGATGTTCTCGCTGATCCTTGCGGTGCCGCTGTCCGCGGTGGCGGCGGTCAACTCGGGGCTGCCCGGCCTGCTGGTCGCCTGGACGGGAATCGTCGGGGTGAACGCGGTGGTGGCCCACGGGCGGCTGTGGGGCGGCGACCGCCGAGGCGCCGCCAAGGACCAGGAGAGTTGGGACTGACGCGGGCTTACGGGGACCGCCGCACCCCGGCGCGGCGTCGCGCCGGAGCGGGACGGCGGCGGTCCCCGTAGGGCGTCGGACCGGGTGAGGTACCGGCCACGCCCGGCGGCACGTGGACTCCGGGAGCCGCTCCGAAGCCTCGGGCCGTCGTGTTCGGCCTCGCGCCGACACCTCCAAGGTGCCGCACGGGTGTTAACGCGCCTTTGCGGGGGCGTGACACTTCCGCTGCGAAGCGTCACACCCCCGTCCGAGATGCGTCACTTGGCCTGCTTGGCCAGGAACGCCAGCAGGTCCTGGCGGCTGACCACACCGGTCGGCTTGCCCTCGACCAGCACGATCGCCGCGTCGGCGCCCTCCAGCACCGCCATCAGGTCGGCGACCGGCTCGCCGGAGCCGACCTGCGGCAGCGGCGCGCTCATGTGCTTCTCCAGCGGGTCGCCGAGCCCGGCGCGGCCGGCGAACAGCGCGTCCAGCAGTTCCCGCTCGACCACCGAGCCGACGACCTCGGCGGCCATCACGTCCGGGTGGCCGGCGCCCGGCTTGACGATCGGCATCTGCGAGACGCCGTACTCCCGCAGCACGTCGATGGCCTGACCGACCGTCTCGTCCGGGTGCATGTGCACCAGCGACGGGATGTCGCCCTCCTTGTGCCGCAGCACGTCGCCGACCTGCGCGCCGGCGGTGCCGTCCTCCTCCAGGAAGCCGTAGTCGGCCATCCACTCGTCGTTGAAGATCTTGCTGAGGTAGCCGCGGCCGCTGTCCGGCAGCAGCACCACCACGACGTCCTCCGGGGTCAGCCGCTCGGCGACCTCCAGTGCCGCCACGACCGCCATGCCGCAGGAGCCGCCGACCAGCAGGCCCTCCTCCTTCGCGAGGCGGCGGGTCATCTGGAAGGAGTCCTTGTCGGAGACCGCGATGATCTCGTCCGTGACGTTCCGGTCGTAGGCGTCGGGCCAGAAGTCCTCACCGACGCCCTCGGTGAGGTACGGGCGGCCCGTGCCGCCGGAGTACACCGAGCCCTCGGGGTCCGCGCCGATGATCTTCACCCGGCCGTCCGAGACCTCCTTGAGGTAGCGGCCGGTGCCGGAGATCGTGCCGCCGGTGCCGATACCCGCGACGAAGTGCGTGATCCGCCCCTCGGTCTGCTCCCACAGCTCCGGACCCGTCGTCTCGTAGTGCGAGCGCGGGTTGTTCGGGTTGCTGTACTGGTCCGGCTTCCAGGCGCCCGGGGTCTCCCGCACCAGGCGGTCGGAGACGTTGTAGTACGAGTCCGGGTGCTCCGGGTCGACCGCCGTCGGGCACACCACGACCTCCGCGCCGTACGCGCGGAGAACGTTGATCTTGTCCGTCGACACCTTGTCCGGGCACACGAACAGGCAGCGGTAGCCCTTCTGCTGCGCCACGATCGCCAGACCCACCCCGGTGTTGCCGGAGGTCGGCTCGACGATGGTGCCGCCGGGCTTCAGCTCGCCGGAACGCTCCGCGGCCTCGATCATCCGCAGCGCGATGCGGTCCTTCACCGACCCGCCGGGATTGAAGTACTCCACCTTGGCCAGGACGGTCGCCCCGGTCGGCGAGGTGACGTTGTTCAGCTTGAGCAGCGGGGTGTTGCCGACAAGCTCGATCATGGACTCGTGATACTGCACAGTGGTCTCCGCGTTTTGGGGGCACCCGCGGTCGCGGGCCCGTACCAGCAGCCTATTGCGCGACGGGCCGACGTGACACGCGTTGCGCCACCGGGCGCGCGGGGCAACAAGCAGTTACGCGCGGACGGCGCGCTCGGGGGCCACACTGGTCCGTCCGGGCATCGAGGGAGGCGGGAGCGGCACCATGTCGAGGGCGACGGTTGCGCGGCGCATCGTGACGGCGGCGGCGTACGGAGGCGGCGGCATCGGCCTGCTCGGCGGAGCCGCCGTCGGACTGCTGGTGGCCGAGGCGCAGCTCGCCAGACGCCGCGTCGGCGGCTCCGACGACGTACCGCCGGCCGCCGACGGCCTGTACGGCACGGCGTTCGACCTGCTCGGCGCCCAGCGCGCGCTGCTGCTCGGCTTCCTCGGCGACTCCACGGCCGCCGGGCAGGGCGTCCACCGGGCACGGCAGACGCCCGGCGCGCTGCTCGCCTCGGGGCTCGCCGCCGTCGCGGAACGCCCCGTGGAGCTGCGGAACGTGGCGCTGCCCGGCGCCAAGTCCGACGACCTGGAACGCCAGACGAGCATGCTGCTCGCGGACCCGGACCGCACCCCCGACGTGTGCGTCATCATGATCGGCGCCAACGACGTCACCGGCCGCATGCCGCTGGCGCAGTCCGTGCGGCACCTCTCCGAGGCCGTGTCCCGGCTGCGCGCCGCCGGCTGCGAGGTGGTCGTCGGGACCTGCCCCGACCTCGGCTCGGTCGAACCCGTCGGCCAGCCGCTGCGGTGGCTGGCCCGCCGCCTCAGCCGGCAGCTCGCCGCCGCCCAGACGATCGCCGTCGTCGAGCTGGGCGGCCGCACGGTCTCCCTCGGCGACCTGCTCGGCCCCGAGTTCGCGGCCAACCCCAGGGAGCTGTTCGGTCCCGACAACTACCACCCGTCCGCCGAGGGCTACGCCACCGCCGCCATGGCCGTCCTGCCCACGCTGTGCGCGTCCCTCGGGCTGTGGCCGCAGGCCGAGGAACGGCCGGAGAGCCGGCGGGAGGGACCCCTGCCGGTGGCCCGCGCCGCCGCCAGGGCAGCCCAGCAGGGCGGCACGGAGGTCGCGGCCGCCAGCCGGGGCCCGTGGGCGCTGCTGCGCCACCGCAGGCGCCGCCGCGTCAACGCCGAGGACCCGGAGCCCACCACCACGTCGCCCGTCGGCGCCGCGCAGGGAGGGGACAGCACCCCCGGGGACGAGGACGGCCCGGAAGGCGGCGGCCACGCCCACCCGGAGCCGGTGCGCCCGCGCACCTGAACCGGCGCCGAGCCGCTACCCGTTCGGCCGCCCGCCCAGCGACGCCGCGAGGCGGGCGGCGGTCCGCTCTCCCGCGCGCTGTCTGACCAGGCCCTCCTTGGCCGCCGCCCGGAGTCTGACCGTCGAACCGCCCGCCTCGCCGCCCGCGGTCACCCTCGCCGTGACCACCACGGGGTTCAGCCCGGCGACGCCCCCGCCGGTGACCACCCGCAGCAGCACCCGGTCGCGGCCGGGCTCGGCGGCCAGGAACTCCACCGGCCGCCGCCCCTCCCCCTCGAACACCGCGACAACCCGCCTCACGGCCTCGTCGAACGGCAGCGGGAGGTGGACGTCCGTCTCGTGGACGTTCTTCCGCATCAGCCGTGCCACGAGCCCGGTCAGTCGCCCGCTCCCCCCGCTCGCGGCGCCCAGCGCGGCCAGTTCCTCCGCCAGGATCCGGTCCTCCGCCAGAATCCGGTCCTCGGCCAGCATCTGCTCCTCGTCCGCGTCCACCCGTCCCACCCCTCACCGCCGGAGCCGCCGTCGGGCGCCATCAAACCAGCCGGCGCCGACAACCGGCCCGGCGTCGCGCGGCCCGCGCCGACCAGGGCCCGCGACGCGGACGGGGCGGGCCGTCACCGGCCCGCCCCGTCGCACTCCCGCCCAGCCGGCGACCGCTACTCCGACTTGATCGCGGCCAGCATGTTCATCCGCGCCGCACGGCGGGCCGGCCACCGCGCGGCAAGCACGCCG
>NZ_WMLF01000600.1 GCF_014156695.1 Streptomyces durbertensis
GCTCGTAGCGGCTCGCGGTGGCCGCGGGCGGCGCGGGCGGCGGCGGGTGTTCACGGTGGTCGTACAGCGCCTCGTCCACCGGGTCCTGCGCCGCCGGGTCGCGGCCCTGGAACGGGTCGCGGCGGTAGGCGTCCCGGACGTAGGGGTCCTGCCCGTCCTGCCCGCCGTGCTGCCCGGCGTGCGGGTCCCGGCCCTCACCCGGCTCCCGGTCGTACGGCACGTTCACTGCTACCCCACCTCGTCGTCCGCGGGCTCACTGCGGCCCCACACCTGGCTCAACGGTCCACCTTCTCACCCGGGCCCGGGGTGTCGGTGTTCCCGGGGCCGGACGTGTCCGAAGAGTCACCCGAGGCGTCGTCCGGGCGAGCTGTCCCGGTTGACACCTCCTCGCCGCGCGGCGACCCCTCCGCCGTGGACGACTCCTCCCCGGCCGCCGACGGTTCCAGCGGCGCGTCCGGGTCCGGCTGGGGGCCCCGCCGCTTGCGCTGGGTGTACATCCGCACTCCGGCGAGCACCACGAGCAGCATGCCGCCCGCGATGACCAGCAGCACGGTCGAGGTGATCTCGGTGACGTCGACCTGGAAGCTCATCGGCGGCCCGTAGGGCTTGCCGTCCTTGGTGAAGAGCTGCGCCTCCATCGAAGAGCGGCCGTTGGCCTTGGCGGTGGTGTCGAACTTGATCGACTGGCTGTGCCCGCCCTCCACGACAACCGGCTTGGTCTCCTCCTTCACCTCCAGGCCGAGCCGCCGCCCGGACGTGAGCCGCAGCTCGAGACCGTCCACGGGCTGGATGAGGTTGTTCTGGACGGTGACGGGGATGGTCGCGCTGCGCCCGGAGAGCGTCATCCGGGACTTCTGCACCAGCCTGACCTGGCGGGTCAGCTCGGTCAGGTGCGCCTGGACCGACTCGCGGTAGGCGGCGGCCTCGGCCGGTTTGCCCCGCCAGGAGGTCGACAGCTCGCGGCGCAGCGCGCCGCCGAAGGGGGTGATGACGCGGTCGTCCTGGCTGAGGATGACGGTGAAGTCGTCCAGCGTGGCCTGGGTGCGCTGGATCTCCTCGAAGGCCTCCGTCCCCAGCTCCTGCTTGCGCAGCCCCGCCGGGTACGAGCCGGCCGGCGGCACCCGCTGCTCGGCCTTCGGGTCGGGCTTGGCCTTCGCGGCCTCCCCGAGCTCCGCGAACTCCGCCCAGCGGCCGTTGTCCGCGAGCGCCCGGACGGCCCGCGCCATCGTCCGCGCCTCGCTGACGCTCGGCATGCGCTGGGGCGCGACGACGATGCTGCGCCGCGTGTTGGGCTTCTGCTCGGTGATGGACAGGGTCTGCGCGAGGAACTGCTGTACCGCCTGCGTCGACGCGTCGGCCCGGGTCAGGTCGCCGCGGAACAGCCGGGACAGCCGGGCGTCGGCGGAGACGGCCGTGACCCCGCCGCCGATCGGCCGGGCCGCGGTCGGCGTGTAGGGCAGCCCGCCGGTCTCCCGGAGGCTGTCGCTGCGGGTGAGGATCTTCCGGGCGCCGGCGGAGGTCGCCACGGACACGACGGCGGGGTCGAGGGCGCCCTCGACCGGCCAGGCGAACGAGGTGTTCGGGGTGGTGTGGAGGATCGTCTCGACGGTCTTCACGGCGGCCTCGGTGGCGGGGCGCAGATGGCTCAGGGCGCCGGAGACGGTACGGCCGCGGTGGGCGAGCGAGGCCAGGTCCGGGTCGCCGAACGGCAGGGCGACGACCTCCCGCCCCTCGGTGGCCCGCTGGAGGTCGTTCAGCCAGGCGCGGGCGGCCTGCTGGCTCTGCCCGGCCACCACGCCGTCGGGCGTCTCCACCTTGTACGGCTTGGTCATGGCGTCGACTGTGGCGAGCAGGTCGGGGTCGATGACCCAGCTGACCGGCAGGTCGCGGCCGAGGTTGACCATCTGGTGCAGCCGGCCGCCGGGCGAGATGTCGGTCGCCAGCCTGTCGTCCCGGAAGACCGGGGTCTGCTGCCGGTCCGACTCGGTGCGGGCGGTCATGTGCGCGGAGGAGATGAGCGGCCACACGAACGTCAGCCGGGTGCGGGTCTTCGCCTCGGCCGCCTGCCAGGGAAGGAAGGTCCGCTCGATGCCGAGCACGTGCGGGTAGGCCTCGGCCTGGTTCTGGCCGTTGAGCGCCACGCCCAGCTGGTACACGCCGTCCGCGCCCAGTTCCAGCCGCTTGACCGGCACGGTGAGGGTGAAGGACCTGGTCTGCCCGGCGGCGAGGTCGTCGACGTCGACGCTGGTGTTCCGTCCGGTGACCTCGTCGCCGTCCTGGCCCGGCTGGAAGCCGGTGCGGCTGCTCGCCTGCTCGATCGCGCTGCGGGTGCTCAGCCGCTGCCCGGAGTAGAGGACGATCCGCGCGTCGGTGACCGTGGTCCGGCCGCGGTTGGTGACGGTGCCGCTGACGGTGAGCGTGTCGTTCTTGTCCGGGGCGACCGGCGTGACGCGGTTCACCGCCACCTCGACGGTCCGGGAGCCGTTCGCCTCCCCGGCCCGGCTCGCGGCCGTGCCGGGGCTCTGCGGGGCCGCGGAGGGGGCCTGTG
>NZ_WMLF01000601.1 GCF_014156695.1 Streptomyces durbertensis
ACAGCCCCCGTACGGCCCCCGCGTCAGGCACGCCGCACGATGCCCCCGCGGTCAGCCGCCGGCTCCCCCGGCCGTGCTCAGCGCCCCCTCGGCGATGGCGTCGTGGACCTCCGCGCGCCTCGCCTCCATCTCACGGCGTTCCGCGTCCAGCGCCTCGGCCTGGAGTTCGTCGGACTCCATCAGTTTGACCAGGTCGGCGCCCGCGAGGTCGAGCACGCCCATGTCGTCGTACGCCTGCCGGATCCTGGGGCTCCACAGGCCGATGTCCCGCACACACGGCACGATGCGGGTGAAGAGCAGGGAACGGAAGGCCCGCATGCGCGGCCCGTGGTTCATGTACTCCATGCACTCCTTCATGTCGAACCCGAGGTTCTCCCAGACCTCCTGCATCCGCAGCCGGTCACGCATGAGATAGCAGCCCTCGATGATGAACTCCTCGCGCTCCGCCAGTTCCCGGCTGCTGAGGTTCCTGTAGTAGTCCCGCAGCGCCAGCCTGCCGAACGCGACGTGCCGGGCCTCGTCCTGCATGATGTACGAGAGGATCTGCTTGGGCAGCGGCTTGGTGGTCTTGTCCCGCAGAACCCCGAATGCGGCGAGCGCGAGCCCTTCGATGAGGACCTGCATTCCGAGGTAGGGCATGTCCCAGCGGGAGTCCTCCAGCGACTGGCCGAGCAACTCCTTGAGATGAGGACTGATCGGGTAGGTCATCTCGATCTTCTCCCTGACGAACCGGGAGAAGAGTTCCACGTGCCGCGCCTCGTCCATGACCTGGGTGGAGGCGTAGAACTTCGCGTCCATGTCGGGGACGGACTCCACGATGCGCGCGGAGCAGATCATCGCCCCCTGCTCGCCGTGCAGGAACTGGCTGAACTCCCAGGCGGCCATGTGCTGCCGCATCTCCTGCTTCTCCCGCACGCTGAGCTTGGAGTACTGCTTCGAGCCGTACAGGCCGAGCGTGTGCTCAGGGGTCCCGAGGGCGTCGTAGGGGTCGACTTCGAGGGACCAGTCGATGCGCTTGCCACTGTCCCACTGCTTGTCCTTCCCCTTCTGGTAGAGGTTGAGGAGGGTTTCGCGCTCGGAATCGTACTCCCACGTGAAATGGTTCGTGCCCTGCATGGGAAACTTCCAGGCGAGTTCCATAAGACGTGTCTCCTGCGGTCGCGGCGAGCGCTGCACGGCGACGTGTCCGGCGGCGTGGACATCTCGCCGGAAACGTCGCCGACCGCGTCTTGCAAGCGCAGCGGAGAGAGCAGGATTCGAACCTGCGAGGGGCGCAAGCCCCGACCGGAAGAACTCCGGGCCCCGTTAGGCCACTACGGGAATCTCTCCCCCGTCCACCGGATTTCCCCGGCGACAGGAGCAACTGTTCCAGAACGTTCTGACACACCGCTGAGACGGAAACCTCAGCGGCCCGGGGAAGGCGTCGAGAGACCCCGGCGGGCCCGGTCGGGCCGTTTCCGGTCTGCTCCGAACGGCCTGTCGCCGTGGAACACCGGCTCGCCGGGACGGGGACCACGTGCCGACGGCCGGGACCCGGGCGGGGCGCCCGGCGGGCGCGGTCGGTGTCAGTCCCGCTCGAAGGCCCGGGCGACGGGACGCGAGGTGGCGAAGGCCGTGAGGTCGCGCAGGACGCGGTCGGGCGCCTCCCAGTAGGGGACGTGGCCGGCGCCCTCGTAGACGAGCAGGCGGGAGCCGAAGACGCGGGCGAGGAGGCGGTCCTGGTCGGCGCGGGGGACAAAGGCGTCCTGGTCGCCCCAGATCAGCAGCGTGGGCACCAGGATGCCGGCCAGCGCGGCGTCGATGTCGGTGTCGAGCAGGCCGAACATCGTCTCCCGCCAGACCTCCGCGGGCGTCTTCAGGCTCTCGCCGACCACCGTCTCGACGAAGCCGCGGCCGACCTTCTCCACCGGCACGCCCGCGATGAAGCGTTCGGCGTAGGCGCGGTCGACGGGGTCGGTCAGCCGCGCGGCGGCCTCCCGGAACTCCCCGGCGAACGGCTTGTCGGCGAGGCTCGCGGGGCTGCCCATCAGCACCAGGCCCGCGATCCGGTCGGGGTAGCGGCCGGCGACCATCCCCGCCTGCACGCAGCCGCTGGAGGCGCCCACGAGCACCACCCGGTCCAGTCCCAGCCGGTCGAGGAAGAGGACCAGGTCCTCCGCGAGGTCGTGCGGGGTGTAGCCGCCGTCCGGCGGGCGGTCCGCGTCGCCGTGCCCGCGCTGGCTCGGGGCGTAGCCGTGCAGGGACGAGGGGAAGCGGCGCAGCATCGGCTCGAACGTCCACCAGGTGTCCGCGTAGCTGTGCACCAGGACAACCGGGACGCCGCCCGGGTACCCGGCCTCGGCGTACGGCAGGGACAGGCCCTCGCGGAGCGTGACGGTGTGCACTGCGACGGTGGACATGAGCGGTCCTCCTCGTCCCTCGATCGTAACGAGGGACGAGGACACCGCCACCGGACCGGCCGGATCGCTCAGCCGGTGGTGTGGCGCCAGGGGTGGGTGTCGCCGGGGACGGGGGCTCCTTCCTCGTAGGGCTGTCTCTTATA
>NZ_WMLF01000602.1 GCF_014156695.1 Streptomyces durbertensis
GACCTTGTTGTCATCCCCTCCTTCTGGCGCGACGACAAGACCGCCGAGATCATCGAACCCGCCGAACTCACCGCCGAACAGTGGGGCCACCTCACCGGCGGCATGGAACGCCTCGGCCGCGAGGTCCGCGACCACTACGGGCTGGAGATCGTCGTCCACCCGCACGCGGACACCCACATCGACACCGAGCCCAACGTCGAACGCTTCCTCGACGGCACCGACCCCGACCTCGTCAGCCTCTGCCTCGACACCGGCCACTACGCCTACTGCGGCGGCGACAGCGTCCGCCTCATCCGGACCTACGGCGAACGCCTCGGCTACCTCCACCTCAAGCAGGTCGACCCGGACATCCTCGCCGACGTCGTCAAGAACGGCGTGCCGTTCGGGCCGGCCGTCGCGCGCGGCGTGATGTGCGAGCCGCCCGGCGGCGTGCCCGCCCTGGAACCCGTGCTGGCCGAAGCGCAGAAACTCGGCGTCGACCTGTTTGCCATCGTGGAGCAGGACATGTATCCGTGTCCTGCCGACCAGCCGCTCCCGATCGCCGTCCGCACCCGCCGCTTCCTCCGCTCCTGCGGCGCCTAGGCGCCCGGCGGCGCCCGGCTCACACCCCCTTTCCCGACCTCATCCGCACTCCGGAAGGACGCTCACCGACCATGACCCAGCGCCCCACCATCGGCGTCGCCGTCGTCGGCACCGGCCGCATGGGAGCCGACCACGTCCGCCGCCTCGACCGGGTGACCAGCGGCGCCCGGGTCGCCGCCGTCGTCGACGTCGACGCCGAACGCGCCAAGCGCGTCGCCGACGGCGTCGAGGGCTGCGCGGCGTTCACCGACGCCGCGCAGGCCATGGCCGCCGACGGCGTCGACGCCGTACTGATCGCCTCCCCCGGACCCGCCCACGAGGCCGCCCTGCTCGCCGCGTTCGCACACGACCTGCCCGTTCTCTGCGAGAAACCGCTCACCCCGGACGCCGCGTCCGCCCTGCGCGTGATGGAGGCCGAACAGCGCCTCGGCCACCGCCGCGTCCAGGTCGGCTTCATGCGCCGCTACGACGCCGAGTACCAGCGGCTGAAGGCGCTGCTCGACGGCGGCGACCTGGGCCGCCCGCTGATGCTGCACAACCAGCACCGCAACGTCTCCACCCCGCCCGGCTTCACCAACGAGATGACCGTCAACGACTCCGCCGTCCACGAGATGGACGTCGCCCGCTGGCTGCTGGACCAGGAGATCACCGCCGTCACCGTCCTGCGCCCGCGCCCGTCCTCCTCGGCCCCCGACGGAGTCGACGACCCGCAGTTCCTCGTCTTCGAAACCGACGGGGGCGTCCTCGTCGACGTGGAGGTCAACCTCAACTGCGGCTTCGGCTACCAGGTCCGTGCCGAGGCCGTCTGCGAACGAGGCACCGCTCGGATCGGCGACGGCGTCGGCCTGGTCACCCACACCGCCGGCCGCTGGGGCGGCACCATCGACCAGGACTTCGTCACCCGCTTCGAGGACGCCTACGACCGCCAGGTCCAGGCGTGGATCGACGCCACGGCGCGCGGCGAGACGGTCGGCCCCAGCGTCTGGGACGGCTACGCCGCGGCGGCCGTCTGCGAAGCCGCCGTCCGCGCCCAACAGGAGGGCCACCGCGTTCCCGTCGACCTCGTCGACCGCCCACCCCTCTACCGCTGACGGCTCCGCCTCCGGTCCCCGACGCGGCGCCGGAGGCGGCTCACCGCTCACCCTCCTCGGCGCGTGTACCGGCCACGCGGGGCTTCCCTACCGCCGAAGGCTCCCGGCGAGTGCCGGTCGCGCGTCGCCTGTCACCGCCACCAACGTGGCTCTTCCGGGAACAACGGGTCACCGTGCTGTCGTGGCGCGGATGGGCCGTATGAGGACCCGCTACGCATCGCGGTCAGGCGGGCCTGCCGCCGCTCACAGCGTCGTACGAACCACAGGTAGACGCCGAGACTCGGTGCGCAACGCCCGGTGTAGTCCGCCCACATGACAAGCGTTTCCGTCCCCGAGCGCACGCCCATCACCCAGACGAGCGTCGGGACCGCGAGCACTCCGGCCAGCAACAGCGCGCCCAGATAGCCGGTCAGCGCCGACCGCCCTGCCATCAGCCAGGAGCCGACTACCCCCGCCGGGATCTGTACGCACGCGTGGAACACGGCGATCGAGACGAGCAGCAGCACGGGCCACAGGAAGGATGGCCAGTCCGCCGACGGGTCATCGGGCGACAGGGCGCGGACGGCGTCGAGCAACCACATCGGGGGAATCAGGAAGGTCAGCAGAAACAGTCCACCGCTGAGATGCATCGCGTTGACGTGCGCGGCGATCCGCTCGTTCCAGTCTGTTCCGGGTTCCGGCGGTGGGGAGGACGGTTGCGTCGGCCATGACGGGCCGGCCGGATTCGCGTACACGCGTGCCCCTTCCGACGAGCGGTGCCCTGGACGTACTCCTGGCATCACAACCGCCGGCCGCCGGGGGCCGGTTGACCCGGGGGTCACTCCGGGGTGATCCAGGTGCCGGTTCGGGCGGAGTGCAGCAT
>NZ_WMLF01000603.1 GCF_014156695.1 Streptomyces durbertensis
GGTCGGGGGTCAGGGCGCTCGGCGGGCGCTTCGGTTTGTCGGGCCGCTGCGGGGAGGGCGCCCCGGTGTCGGCCGGCCGGGTCGCCTCGACCGCGCGGAGTCGGTTGACAAGTTCGGTGAGGCGCTGGCCACGGTAGGTGAGTACGCGGCGTTGCCGGTCGGCGGTGTAGCGGGCGCGGGCGGCGGCCGTGTCGGGGTTCGTCCCCGTGGTGGTGCAGTAGTCGGCGTAGTCCTGCGGGTCGAGCAGCGTGACCTGGACGTGTTCCGTGCGGGCGGCGAGGGTGCGGAGCAGGCCGGCGGTCGCCCGCCGGTAGGCGCCGTAGTGGTCGAAGCGGAAGCTGCGGTACCGGCGCATCGTCGCGAACGCCCGTTCGTCGGGCAGGAGCGCGACGGTGGTCGGCGCCTCGCGGCGGAGCAGTCGGCGCGGCAGGCGGCGCCTCGGCGGCGGTGAGCACCGGCGGCCGGTGCCCCGTGCGGTGGCAGTGTGTCGGCGGCGGCTGTTCCGGGCGGCGGCTGACGGGTGGCGGTGTGCCATGGTCTCCCCCTGGCTAGGGCGATGTGGTCGTCACTCACCGTAGCCAGGGGGTCTGACAACGGGCCTTCGCGGCCCGGTCCGGGTGGCCCGGTCCGGGTCAGCGCGCGGCGGCGCGTTCTTGGCCCAGCTTCTCGTAGAAGCGCAGCAGCTCCACGTTGTCCACCGAGCCGGGGTTCACGGCCTTGGCCAGGGGGGTGCCCTGGAGGAGGCGCTTGACCGGCACCTCCAGTCGCTTGCCGGTGAGGGTGTGCGGTACCGCGGTGACCTCGATGATCTCGTCGGGGACGTGCCGGGGGGAGAGTTCGGCGCGGATCGTGGTCTTCACCCTGTCGCGCAGTCGGTCGTCGAGGCGGGTGCCCTCGGCGAGGTGGACGAACAGCGGCATCCAGTAGCCGCCGTCGGGTTCCTCGACTCCGATGACCAGGGATTCGCGGATCTCGGGCAACCTCTCCACGGCCTCGTAGATGTCGGCCGAACCCATCCGCACGCCCTGTCGGTTGAGGGTCGAGTCGGAGCGGCCGTGGATGACCACCGAGCCGCGGGACGTGAGGGTGATCCAGTCGCCGTGGCGCCAGACGCCCGGGTAGGTGTCGAAGTAGCTGTCGTGGTAGCGGGTGCCGTCGGGGTCGTTCCAGAAGTGAATGGGCATGGAGGGCATCGGCCGGGTGACGACCAGTTCACCGACCTCGTCGACGAGCGGTTTGCCCTGCGGGTCCCAGGACTGGAGGTCGGTGCCCAGGCAGGCGGCCTGGAGTTCGCCGAGGTGCACCGGGAGCACGGGCACGGCGCCGGCGAAGCAGCTGCACACGTCGGTGCCGCCGCTGACGGAGGCGATCCACAGCTCGCCGTCGGGGCCGGCCACCTCGTCCCGCAGCCACCGGAAGCCGTCGGGTGGCAGCGGGGATCCGGTGGTGGCGACGCACCGCAGGCGTGTCAGGTCGAGGTCGCGGGCCGGGTGGACGTCGGCCTTCCGGCAGGCCATCACGTAGGCGGCGGAGGTGCCGTAGAAGGTGGCGCCGGTGAGTTCGGCCACGCGCCACTGGGCGTCCGTGCCCGGGTACCCGGGGCTGCCGTCGTAGAGGACGACGGTGGTCCCGGTGAGCAGACCGGAGACGAGGAAGTTCCACATCATCCAGCCGGTGGAGGTGTACCAGAAGAACCGGTCGTCCCGGCCGAGGTCGCAGTGGAGCGCGAGCTGCTTGAGGTGTTCGAGCAGGATGCCGCCCTGGGACTGGACGATCGCCTTGGGCAGCCCGGTGGTGCCGGAGGAGTAGAGCACCCACAGCGGATGGTCGAAGGGCACCTGCTCGTAGGCCGGTTCGACGTCGGCGGAGGTGAGGTCGTCCCATGCGAGCGCGCCCTCGGGGGCGGGCGCGCCGAGCAGCGGCACGTGGACGACGGCGCGGAGCCCGGGCATCTCGCGCCGCAGCTCGGCGACGGTCTCGGTGCGGTCGTGGGACTTGCCGCCGTAGCGGTAGCCGTCGACGGCGAACAGGACGACCGGTTCCACCTGCTGGAAGCGGTCCAGGACGCTGCGGGCGCCGAAGTCGGGTGCGCAGGAGGTCCACACGGCGCCGACCGCGGCGGTGGCGAGGAGCGCGATCGTGGCCTGCGGCACGTTGGGGAGGTAGCCGCTGACCCGGTCGCCGGGGCGGACTCCCAGCGCGCGCAGTTCCGCGGCGAGTGAGCCGACCTGCCGGCGCAGGTCGGCCCAGCTGACCGGGGTGACCTGCTGGGCCTCGTCGACGTGGAGGAGCGCCGGCTGTTCCGCGCGGTCCGGGTCCTCGCCGGCGCGCAGCGCGTGTTCGGCGTAGTTGAGCGTGGCACCGGGGAACCAGGTGGCGCCCGGCATCCGGTCCTCGCCCAGCGCGGAGCGGTACGGGGTGGTGAAGCGGACGTCGAACCACTCGGCGATCGCACGCCAGAAGGTGTCCAGTTCCTCGACCGACCAGCGCTGGAGTTCCGCGTAGGAGGTCGCGGGGTCCTCCGGGC